>DATGFB010000167.1:0-4531 GCA_035309605.1 Jatrophihabitantaceae bacterium | reverse complement strand
TGGCTCGTCCATCAAGAGGATCTGCGGGTCGTTGATCAGCGCTGCGGCCATCGCGACGCGCTTGCGCATGCCGCCAGACAACTGGTGCGGGTGATGGTCCTCGAAGCCGGCCAGCCCGACCCGGCGCAGCCAGTCGCGCGCAGTTGCGCTCGCGTCACGCTTGGACACACCGTGCAACAGAGGGCCGGTCATCACGTTGCCGAGCACGGTCTTCCACGGGAAGAGTGCGTCGGCCTGGAACATGAAGCTGGTGCCCTGGGTGATGCCGTGCACCGGCTTGCCGCCGACGCGCACCTCACCCGAGCTCGGGCGGTCCAGGCCGGACACCATGCCGAGAGTGGTGGACTTGCCGCATCCGGTCGGGCCGACGAGCGCGCAGAACTGACCCGGCTCGACGGTGAGGGTCACGTTGGACAGCGCCGTGAACGCCGTCCCCTTGGGCGTGAGGAATCGCTTGCTCAGCCCGTCGATCTCGATTCGGGCTGGGTGGTGGCCGGCGCCCTGGTCGGGCGCCGGTGCAGTCGCGGTGCGACGTCGGGAGGCCATGGTCTCAGCTCCTCTGTTCGGCCTGGATCGTCGAGGGGCTGACCGTAAGCGCGTGAGATGCGTCGCGTCGCCGTTTCGCGCGCATACCGCGTTCTTCGGATTTCGCTGGGTTTTGCGCGTTCTGCTCGCCGCCGTTTTCTTGTTCGTAACCGATCGGCAACCAACAATGGGTGTGTGGGGTGGCCTAAGATGCGCAAGCTGTCGAGCCAGATCTTCGCGGCTCAGCTGGCGATCCTCACCGCAACGGTGCTCACCGGCTTCGTGCTGTTCGCGCGCGTCGAGCGCCATCAGCTCGACCATCAGTACGAAGAGCGCTCGGCGGCCATCGCGCAGACGGTTGCCGGAGCGCCGGACGTCGGCGCGTGTCTCGAGAACAACACCGCGCTGTGCACGCAGCCGGTCCAGACCGTCGCCTCACGGATCCAGAACGAGACCGGTGCCGCCTACGTGGTCGTCATCGACATGAACCGGGTCCGGCACTCGCATCCGGACCCCGCGCTCATCGGGCAGCAGGTCGAAGAGCCGATCGTCACAGTCGACGGCAAGACACACGTCGGCCTCGACAACGGCAGCACGGGACCGTCCGCGAACGCGAAGGCACCGCTGTACGGCCCGGACGGGCGCATGGTCGGCGAAGTGTCCGTCGGCATCCACGAGAGCTCGGTGTCGTCCGCGTTATGGCACGAGCTGCCGACGTACGCGGGCTGGTTCGCGATTGCGCTCGGCGTCGGTGCCGTGGCGTCGTGGATGTTGGCGCGGCGGCTGAAGAAGCGCACGTTCGGACTCGAGCTCGACGAGATCGCGCGCCTGCTGCAGGAGCGCGAGGCGACCTTGCACGGCATCCGCGAAGGCGTCGTCGCGGTAGATCCGTCCGGGCAGGTGTCGATGATCAACGACGAAGCTCGCCGGCTGCTGGATCTCGGTATGGCGCCGACGGGCGGCAAGCTCGACGACCTGGTGCCGCCCGGGCGGTTGCGCGAAGTGCTCGCCGGTCGGCTCGGCGGACAGGACGAGGTGATCCTCACCGACGACTACTGCCTCACCGTGAACCGCATGCCCGTCGTGCTCGCCGGCAAGCCCCACGGTGCCGTGATCACGCTGCGTGACCGCACCGAGATGTCCGGACTGCTGCGCGAGCTCGACGGCGTGCGCAGCCTGTCCGACTCGCTGCGCGCGCAGCAGCACGAGTTCGCCAACCGCATGCACACCGTGGCCGGGCTGCTCGAGCTGGGCGACGCGGACGAGGCACTCGGCTACGTCACCGAGTTGCGGGCGAGCGCTGCGTCGTTCGCCGACTCGCTGCGCTCGCGCATCGCGTCGCCGCTGATCGTCGGACTGCTGCTCGGCAAGGCGGCCGAGGCAGGTGAGCGCGGCATCGTCCTCGAGGTCAGCGACGACACGTGGCTGGGCGAGACGCCCGACAAGATGCAGGCGCTGATGACGATCCTGGGCAACCTCATCGACAACGCGTTCGAGGCCCTCGCGACTGTGGACGGGACACGACGCGTGGTCGTGTCCGTCGTCGAGGAGGACGACGCGGTCGACGTGCGCGTGGTCGACAACGGACCGGGAATCCCCGCCGGTGCGGGCGACGCGATCTTCGCGGACGGCTACACGACCAAGCGCGACGTCGGCACCTTGCGGCGCGGCCTCGGGCTCGCGTTGGTGCACCGGCTCGTGCAGCGTTTGCACGGCAGCATCACCGTCACCGAGGGGCCGGGCGCGGACTTCCGAGTCCACCTGCCCAAGACGGCAGTGCCGAGTGCCGCGGCCGGCAAGCGCGGCGAGGTCTTGCGCGGATGACGAGCGGGCCGATCAAGACGCTCGTCGTCGACGACGACTACCGTGTCGCTGCGATCCATGCGGCGTACGTCGAGAAGATCGACGGCTTCGAAGTCGTCGGGCAGGCGCACTCCGCGCGGGAGGCGCTCGACGCGGTGGCCGAACTGCGACCCGATCTCGTGCTGATGGACGTGTATCTACCCGACGGTGACGGCCTCAACGTCGTATGCAGCATGATCGAGCGTCGTGAACATCCGGATGTCATCGTGATCACCGCTGCGCGAGACGTGAACACGGTGCGCCGTGCGATGCAACTCGGCGCGGTGCACTACCTCGTGAAGCCGTTCGGGTTCGGCGCATTGAGCGACCGCCTGACCTCGTACCGGCGACTGCGACACCGCATGGCCGGTTTCGCCGACGACGCCGACCAGGCCGACGTGGACGAGTTGTTCGGCTTGTTGCGCGGGCCGAGCGCCGTGCCCGCGCGTCCGGGCAAAGGCCACTCCGCGCCGACGCTCGAACTCGTCCGCAAAGCCGTGCAGTCGGCGGCAGACGACGTCTCTGCCGCCGAGGTCGCCGACGTCGTCGGCATCAGCCGAGCCACCGCGCAGCGCTACCTGACGTACCTGCAACGGCACGGCGTCGTGCGGCTGCACCTTCGCTACGGCGTCACCGGCCGGCCCGAGCACCGCTACACGCCGGCCGACCGATGACCATCGGCGATCCGCGGTTCTTCCGTCGCACGACGGGCACACAGTCACCGATCGATCTGCGCAGGCGCCGGCGCCGGCCGCCGCGCAAGCCGCTCGTCCTGCGCTGGCGCAAGGCGATCGGGCCGGACGTCGACCGCGGCGCGTTCGACCACGGCGAGGGTCTGCGCATGACTGCGTTCTGGTGGAACGGCGAAAGGTGGCTGCGCGGATTGCTGGTGCTGCAACGTCGCGCGATGTTCCTCTGGCTGCCCGAGGGCATCCTCGCGCGACGGGCTGGGCAACAGTTCGAGATTCCGCGCGGTGCGAGCTACGGCGGCGCGAGTCCACGTGAAGGACGTGATCGACTGCGCCTCGAGCCGCATGTCGCGGTCGTGCAGGTGCTCACGACGAGCGACGTGTATCGCTTCGCGGTGCCGATCGTCGACGTCGAGACGTTGCGTTACGTCGTCGATGACTGGCACCGCAACGACTGACCCCGAACCTCCCACGTTGACTGGTCACTTACGCGCCGACTGGTCACTTATAAGTGACCAGTCATGGGTGTAACTGACCAGTCAACGGGGGGCGACGCGCGCGTGACGCGCTAGTCCGCATCTTCGAGGGCGGTGGCTACCCGGCGGTGGGCTTCCCAGATCGCTTCGGGCAGGTCGGGGAACTGCGCCAAGTGCTCTTCGCGGTGCGCCATCTCCTGACGCCAACGAGGCACGTCGATCGACAGCAGCCGGTCGAGGTCGGCGGGCTCGAGGTCCATACCGTTCAGGTCGAGCTCGTCCTTCGTCGGAATGACGCCGACTGCCGTGCGCTGCCCCGACACCTCGCCCTCCTTGAGCTGCATCAACCACAGCAGCGGGCGCAGGTTGTCGCGGTAACCCGGCCAGAGGAAGTGTCCGTCCTCCGGGTCGCGCTGGAACCAGTTGACGTGCGCGAAGATCGGCTTGTGCTTCGCGGCGCCGATGAGCGCAAGCCAGTGCGCGGCGTACGCGCCTTCGGGATACGACATGAACGGACGCATCGACATCGGGTCGTAGCGCAGCACGCCTTCGACGCCTTCGGCGGCGAACGTCGCCTCGGCACCGAGCGTCAGCCCGTCGTACACGCCCTCGGCGACGTCGGTGATCGCGCGCACCAGCGGTTCGCGATCGCGCGTGCGGCCGCCGAAGATGATCGCGTCGATCGGTACGCCCTTGGGGTCGTCGTAGTCGGCCGCGACGTTCGGAACGTTCGCCAATGTCGTGGTGAACCGGCTGTTGGGATGCGCCCAGGCCTCGAGCGCTTCGGCTTCGCCGCGCTCGGCGATCGGGTTGCCGATCCAGTCGAGCCAACCGGTGACGTCCGCGGGTGGCTCGGGCGTGCGCCCCTCCCACCAGACATCCTGCGTCTGCGGGTTGTAGGCGACGTTGGTGAAGATGACGCCGGTGTCCGCCGCGACCGACGCGACGGCGGTCGGGTTGGTCTTCTCGTTGGTGTCCTTGGCGACGCCGAAGACGCCG
>DATGFB010000166.1:0-3592 GCA_035309605.1 Jatrophihabitantaceae bacterium | reverse complement strand
CGAGTCGACGTCGTACGTGCCGGCCGCGATGCTCGCGGTGCCGATCGAGGCCAACGATCAGCTCATCGGCGTATTGAGCGTCCTCGACCGCGACGAGGCCCGACAGGGCGCCGGCCGCGACCTCGAGATGGCTGCGGCGTTCGCCGCCCAGGCTGCGGTCGCGTTGCAGGCCTCCGCCACCTTCACCGGTGCCGGGCGGGTGCTGCTCGCCGCGCTCGCCTCGGCCGCCGGCTCGAACAGCTCTCTTGCCGACGCACTGGAGGCGGCGAGCTCGGCGACCGACGACGAACTCGCACAGTTCGCGGCCGTGCTCGCGCAGTTCCAGCGCAGCACGCCACAACAGCGCGCATTCGCACTGCAGCTGTTGCGCGACGTTCTCGCGTTCGTCAACCGCACCGGCGGAGGCACGTCATCACCGAGTCGCTGAGGCCTGCCTGGTCGGAGTTCTTCGACCCGCCCGCCGCCGTGCGCGCGGGAGACCTGCCGATCACGCGCGCGTGGGCGTTCGACGGATCCGACGGCGCGGGCGTGCCCGTCGCGGTCGTCGACAGCGGTATCGATCACGGCCATCCAGACGCCGCAGGACCGAGTGGACCGGGCGCCGCGTTCACCTGGGATCGGATCGCGCAGGAGGTCGTCGTAGCCGAAGGATCGCACGACGACCTGTTCGGGCACGGCACGGCGTGCGCCGCCATCATCCGGCGCACCGCGCCGGCATGCCGCATCACGAGCGTGCGCGTGCTCGGTTCGCGTCTGTCCGGACGCGGCGAGGTATTCGCTGCCGGATTGCGCTGGGCGATCGCGTCGGGCGCGCGCGTCCTGAACCTGTCGCTGTCGACACCGAAGGCGGAGATGTTCGGCCTGTTCCACGACGTCGCCGACGAAGCGGCGCACGCCGGCGTCGTCCTTATCTGCGCGATGAACAACGTCCGCGCTCCGACGTATCCATCTCAGTTCAGCAGCGTGGTGTCGGTCGCCGCATGCTCCGGCGACGATCCATTCCTGCTACTCGCGAACCCCGCGCCACCGGCGGACTTCGGTGCGCCGGGCATCGAACGCCACGTTGCCTGGCTGGACCGCGGGCACATCGTGGCGACCGGCAACTCGTTCGCGGCGCCGGTCGTCACCGGACTCGTCGCACGGTTGCTCGCCAAGCACCCCGACCTGACGCCGTACCAAGTCAAAGCCGTGCTGCGCGCGGTTGCCACGAACGCGCAGCAATGACCGACGTCAGCTCTCCGCGAACTTCGTCAATGCGTCGGCGTCGTCGATGCGCACGGTGGTGCCTTCGACGACGATCCAGCCGCGCTGCGCGAGCGCGGACATCGCCTTGTTCAACGACTGCCGTGTGACGCCGAGCCGCGCCGCCACACCGGTCTGGCTCATGGCGAGCTGGCTGGTCAGCCTGCCGTCGGTGGACCGTTGCGACTCGGCGAGCAGCAACTTGGCGAGCCGGCGCGGCAGATCGAGGAACACCAGGTCGGCTGCCGTGCCGCTCAGCCGTCGCATGCCCGTCGCCAGTGCCAGCGCCACCGCGTGCAACGCGGCCGGATTCGACTCGAGAAGCGCACGGACGTCGTCTCCCGGCACGGCCACGAGCTCGACCGCATCGAGCGCTTCAACCGTCGCCGATCTGGGCTGGCGGTCGAGCACGGACAACTCCCCCAGCGTCTCGCCGGGCGCGATCACCGAGAGAACGAGCTCGTCGCCGCGCGCGGACGCGACGAACACCCGCAGCCGGCCGGAGCGCACGAGGAACAGATGATCGCTCGGCTCGCCCTCGCTGAACAGGATCTGCCCGCGCGCCAGCCGGCGGACGAACGCGCGCTTGGCGATCACGTCCAGGGCACCCGCGTCGAGCCCCGCGAACAACGGGACCTGCGCGAGCTCGTCCACGAAGTCGGGCACGCATCCGACCATAGCCGGGCATCCCGGGCCGGTTGTGGAGCCGCCTGCGGGATTCGAACCCGCGACCAATCGCTTACAAGGCGATTGCTCTGGCCAACTGAGCTAAGGCGGCAGCGCGTCCGAGGCTACCGCGCGGTATGGACGTCCCTTGAGACGATTGCAACCGCGGCTGTCCCCGAACGCGAATGACACGGCAGACTGCTTACGCGACCGTAACCAGCGAGGAGCCGATCATGGCGCGTCTGCACAAGCCGAAGGCCGGCTTCTGGAGCCGGCTGTGCGTCGTGATCTTGTACCCGCTGGACGGACTGCTGTTCCGCATTCGCTGGCACAACCTCGATCGCGTGCCGGCGCCGCAGGACGGCGGCGTGATGATCGCGATCAACCACGTCAGCCACATCGACACCGTCCTCATGGCCCGCATGGTGTGGTCGTCGGGCCGCGTGCCACGGTTCATGATCAAATCGAGTTTGTTCGGCAAACCCATCATCGGCCGCATCTTCCGCGGCGCCAAGCAGATCCCGGTGTACCGCGGCACGGCCGACGCCGCCGAGTCGTTGCGCGACGCGGTGACGGCGCTGCACGACGGTGAGGCGATCGTCATCTACCCCGAGGGCACGATCACCAAGGATCCCGAGCAGTGGCCGATGCAGGGCAAGACCGGCATCGCGCGCCTCGCCCTGCTCGCGCCGGACATTCCGGTCATCCCGATCGGGCAGTGGGGCGCGCAGAAGCGCTCCGGCCGGCGCAATCCGTTTGTGCGGCGCGAGGCACATGCGTCGGTCGGCAAGCCGGTCGACCTGAGCCGATTCCGTGGCGCGGAGCCGACCGCCGCCACGCTGCGCGAGATGACCGACACGATCATGCGAGCGGTGCGCGACGAGATGGCGGTTCTGCGCGGCGCGCCCGCGCCGGACGAGTTCTTCCGGCTCTCCCGTTGATCGGCCCAAATCCTGCGCTTATGTGACTCGCGAGTAACTTAGCGGCGGCGCGCTCGTTGACGAGGGAAACCTCCCGAGGAGTCCGTCCATGCGCCGTCGCGCCCGCCGTGCCCTGATCGCCTCGCTCGCCACCTCCGCACTCGCCGTTCCCGCTCTCGTCGCGACCGTCGGCGGCACCCCCGCCGGGGCGGCCGGCACGTTCACCGAGCAGACCCTGCACTTCAAGGTGTTCGTCGGCCCGACCCGCAGCCAGGAGTGCGACATCGTCGGCATCCTCGTCACGCCGACGAGCGCAACGCCGACGAACCGGGTGCCGGCCATCCTCACGACCAACGGCTTCGGCGGGTCCGACCAGGATCAGGTGCCGTTCGCCGAGCAAGAGGCCGGGCTCGGCTACGTGGTGCTGTCCTACTCCGGTCTCGGCTTCGGCGGGTCGGACTGCAAGATCACCCTGGACGACCCGGACTACGACGGCGTCGCGGCGAGCCAGCTCGTCAGCTACCTGGGCGGAGCCCCGGGCATCGCGTACACGGACGACACGCACACCACAGCAGCCCCGACGCTGAACGTCGTCGTGCACGACGCGGTCGACCACGCCGGGCAGGCGGACACCTACGACCCGCGAGTCGGCATGTGGGGTGGCAGCTACGGCGGGCAGATCCAGTTCGCGGCTGCGTCGGTCGACCCGCGCATCGACGCGATCAACCCGCAGATCACATGGAGTGACCTGTCGTACTCGCTCG
>DATGFB010000165.1:0-3685 GCA_035309605.1 Jatrophihabitantaceae bacterium | reverse complement strand
CTACGCGGGAGGTATTGGCGGTGCTCGATCTGCTCGACCGCAACCACTGATGCGGCGGCGTCGAAGAGCATGCACCGCGTCGACGTGGTGCCCTGGTCGATCGCCGCGACCACGCGGGGAGCGTTCGCCATTGCGCTAGCTTTCCAAATGTGAGCGTCACAGGGCAGACACCCGTGATCCCCAAGGGCGGCGCGGCGTCGCGACTGGACGCTGCCTACCGCGAAGCGGCGTGGAACCGCCTGGCCGGCGACGAGTTCGACGTCGTCGTGATCGGCGGGGGAGTGACCGGCGCGGGGGCGGCGCTCGACGCGGCGACGCGCGGCCTGTCCGTGGCGTTGATCGAGGCGCGCGACTTCGCGTCCGGTACGTCCAGCCGTTCGTCGAAGCTGTTCCACGGCGGGCTGCGCTACCTGGAACAGCTCGAGTTCGGCCTGGTGCGCGAGGCGCTGCACGAGCGCGAGCTGATGACGACCCGCCTCGCCCCGCATCTCGTGAAGCCGGTGCCGTTCCTGTACCCGCTCACGCATCGCTTGTGGGAACGTCCGTACGTCGCCGCCGGGCTGACGCTCTACGACACCATGGGCGGACACAGCAGCGTGCCGCGGCAGAAGCACCTGAGCCGGCGCGCCGCACTGCGCATGTTCCCGGGGCTCCGGCCGGATGCGCTCATCGGCGCGGTGCGCTACTTCGACGCGCAGGCCGACGACGCACGGCACACGTTGACGGTTGCGCGCACTGCGGCCCGCTACGGCGCGATCGTGCGCTCGTCGACGCAGGCGGTGGGCTTCGCGCGCGAATCCGACCGAGTCGTCGGCGTCGCAATGCGTGATGCCGAGGACGGGCGCGAAGCCGTCGTGCGAGCCGGCGTCGTGCTGAACTGCACCGGCGTGTGGACCGACCACGTGCAGGCGTTGTCGGGGGCGCCGGGACGGTTCCGGGTGCGCGCGTCCAAGGGTGTGCACGTCGTCGTGCCCCGAGAACGCATCGTCGGCGACGCCGGACTGATCCTGCGCACAGCGACGTCCGTGCTGCTCGTCATCCCGTGGAAGAACCACTGGCTGATCGGTACCACGGACAGCGACTGGAATCTCGACCTGGCACATCCTGCCGCGACTCGTTCCGACATCGACTACCTGCTCGACCAGGTGAACGCGGTGCTGTCGTCGCCGCTCGGCTACGACGACATCCAAGGCGTGTACGCCGGACTGCGTCCCTTGCTCGCCGGTGAGTCGGAGGAGACGTCGTCGCTGTCCCGCGAACACGCTGTGGCGCGCGTGGTGCCCGGCCTGATCTCGATCGCGGGCGGTAAGTACACGACGTATCGGGTGATGGCCGCAGACGTGGTCGACGCGGCCGCGGAGGATCTGCCCAAGCGAGTGCAGCCGTCCTGCACGGATTCGGTGCCGCTGCTCGGCGCGGACGGTTATTACGCGATGCGCAATCAGGTCGACGCGCTGGCTGCGGAGTACGGCCTGCATCCGTACCGGGTGCGGCATGTGCTGGACCGGTACGGCTCGATGATCCGCGACGTCCTCGACCCCGGGTTGGCCGATCCGTCCTTGTTGCAGACCGTCGACGCGGCGCCGGACTACCTCAACGCCGAGATCAAGTACGCCGTCACGCATGAAGGCGCGCTGCATCTCGAAGACGTGCTCACCCGTCGTACGCGCATCTCGATCGAGTACCCGCACCGGGGAATCGAGTCGGCGCCGTCGGTGGCCGCACTGATGGGCGGGGTGCTCGGATGGCCGGACGAGCTGCGTGATCGCGAGGTTGCGCAGTACACGGCGCGTGTCGATGCCGAGCGTGCGTCGCAGTCGCGCTTCGACGATCTGGCGGCGGACGCAGTGCGTGCCGCTGCGCCCGAGGTGCGGCCACAGCTCGAGGTCGGCCTCTAGCCGTTACGCCGGCTCGAGCACACCGGCGATCTGGTCGACGATCTCGCGCCAGTCGTCACGGTTCATGTCGGCGTCGAGATCCTCGGTTGCTTCGTCGAGGTTGCAGAACGCGGCGATCTCGGTGATCAGTTCGGTGCCGCGCGCGGACGGCTTGCGCAGGTCGTAGCTCGCGCCGAGTGCGGGCGCGAACACGTCGTCGTCCTCGACCTCGGCCAACTCCTCCCACCACTCCAATCGGTGCAGGACGTGAGATTCGGCGGTGCGGCAGTAACGCGCGAGGTCGGCGACGTCGGTGAACACGACGATGCGGTTCTCGTCGCCGAGGAACGCCGCTTCGGTGTCGTCGGTCTCGGCGTCGATCGGAACGTAGCCGCGCACGGTGAGGTACGTCGCGTCCGGCAGCACGATCTCGATCGGCTCCGCGCCGACGCGATCCCACACCGTTTCGGCTTCGAGGTCGCTCTGCGAGAAGTCGCCACGCCAGTCGATCCAGCCGTCGACGCGCGAGATCGCGCGCTCCCACGAGTCGGCGATCGTGTCGCCGAGGTCGTTCCAGCGCTTGCGGCCGTCCTTGCCCTGATAGCTGACGTCTTCGTCGACGAGCTCCTCGTACTCGGGGGTGTTCTCGACGAGGCGCCGCAGTGCGCCGTCGTCGCAGCAGTCGGCGATTTTCGCAACCATGTCGACCACGTTGGCCAGCGCCGACACGTGCACCGGGTCCGGCTCGCCGGATGCCCACTCGTACACCTGGTCGAGGTCGTAGGAGTCTTCGCCGTCGGGCCGCAGGTCATCGGGCGTCAGCCGCTGGATACGCCCCCACGCAGGGTGGTCGGAGAGGTCGTTCTCGACGCCGGACGCGATGAAGTCGGCGAGTTCGCGCACGGTCGCAAAGACGATGATCTTCGAGCCGTCGCCGAGAAAGCCCTGCCACTCCTCGCCGTCGTCGTCCTCCCACGGCGGCGCCCACAGCGTGATGCCGATCCGTCCGTTGACGGTGAGCGTGATGGGGACGATCGCGGCGTCCAGCGAGCTCGACATGAGCTCGAACCTACCGCGACGCCGTACGGCGGTGCCTCGCGGCGAGGGTGTTCTTCGCATGCGTTGTGGTCTGCTCGCGCGGGTGCGAGCGGTGGGGACGGGTCGGTGGTGGTGCGTTGTGGTCTGCTCGCGCGGGTGCGAGCGGCGGGGACGGGCGGTTGTGGTTCCTCGGACAGTTGCGGGCGGTCGGCTTGCTCGCGGTTGTGCGAGCAGAACACAATGCGGCAGACACACCCCTCAGGTGCCGCCGAAGTCGACAGCGATCGCCGAGTTCACCGCGCAGACGAGCGCGGCACATCGGACCGGCACCGATGCGCGTCGCGGCCGCCTCGACCGTGCACAGGTCAGCGCGGCGTCAACACGCCCGATCGCTCGGCGGCGCCGATGCGCCCGCCCCGGCACACTCCGTCGCATGGCCCACCCCGATCACATAACTCCCGGCGATGTGCTGCGCGCACTGCGTCAGTCCGCCACATTGAGCCAGCGTGAGCTCGCCGAACGAGCCGGCATGCCGCATTCGGCCGTCGGGCGCCTCGAGGCATCGCGGCACGCCGATCCGCGAATCAGCACCTTCGCGCGTCTCGTCACCGCCAGCGGCCATGGTCTGCTGATCGCCGACGCCGCAGGGCGGCTCATCGACGTGCACAACGACCGCCGCGGCAGGAACGCCGACGGCTTGCGCGACTGTGCCGGGCGCAGATTGCCCGCGCACCTGCGGTTGTTCCGAGTCGTGGGCGAAGGCGATCCGT
>DATGFB010000164.1:0-6985 GCA_035309605.1 Jatrophihabitantaceae bacterium | reverse complement strand
GCGTTGGCGCAAGATTCGCGGCGATCGGCTCGAGGACGTGCGGTGCCGTTGCGGTGCGTAGGTCGGCGTCGCGAAACACGGCTGCGTTGTTCACCCATCCGAACAGCGGTGCCGCTGACTCGGCGAGCGCCGCAGCAGCGGATGCGCGATCCGGGTCGGCAGCGTCGCCCGCGAGGAACTTCACTCGCTCGTGTGCGGCGAGATCGGCATCAACGGTTTCAGCCACGTCCAACACGACGACGTGACCATCTCGGGCGAGCGCATGTGCGATCGCCTTACCAACGCCCTGTGCGCCACCGGTCACGACATAGGACCGCGCAAGAGACACGGACAACCCCTTCCATGGAAGTAGCTTCCTTGTTCGGGACCTTCGCCCTATAGCTGAGCTTGAACCCCGCGGGTTTCACTTGATGCATGAGTGGGAGGGTCGAGTTGGTGGTAAGGGCGCTGGAGCGCGGCTACCTCGTGGTGTCCGTTGTCGATGATGCCGGACATCACTTCGAGCTGCGCCGCGGTAACAACGTGGTGACCAGCACGCGGTCCATGGCGCAAATGATTGACGTCCTAGCCCTGTACGACATCCGCGCCGCATAGCACTCGGCTCGCCGCACGCTCGGAGGTGGCGGCCGACAACATCGGCATCGGTGCCAGGAGTGGCATGGGCACGCGTCGTCCTGTTGTGCTTGTCGCGCCTGAGGTGCAGCATCAAGCATTGATCTTGGGCTGAGGAGTGGGTCCGGTTGTCGCTGGTGGCCGCGCTCGTCGGCGGAGGCCGGGCGATCATCGCCAATCGGCAGTTGACTCGGGTGGTCGGCACCTGGGGAATGTGGATCACCGGCGAGTGGGCGTTCCTCGTTGTGCTGTCGGTGACGGCATTCGACCGCGGCGGAACTGCCGCAGTGGCGGTCGTGGGTGTGATCCGGTTGATCCCGGGCGCGCTCGCCGGACCGCTCGTGTCGTTCACGGTCGACCGCGTCTCGCGAGTGCGGGTACTGGTCGGTGTGCTGCTGTCGTGGACGGTGCTCGTCGCGCTCGCCCCCGCGGCGTTATCGATCGGCTCGCTGGCAGGGCTGTACGTGATCGTCGGGGTCGCGTCGATCACGAGCACGCTGTTGCGGCCGGCCGTCAGCGCGTTGATCCCGCAGGTGGTCGACCGGCCTGAGGAGCTCGCCGCGGCCAACTCGACGTACAGCTTGTTGGAGGCCGGTGGCAGCCTGATCGGTCCGCTGCTGGCCGGGGCGTTGGTGAGCGGAGCCGGAACGACGGCGCGCTACCTCGTCGTGGCGGCCGTGTTCGCGATCGCTGCGCTGCTCGCCGGCGGCATCCGCACCGACTTCAAGCCGTCCGAGCACGTTCGGCGCGCGGGTTGGCGGCGCGTCGTCGAACCGTTGCTGGGTTTCGGCTCGCTGCTCGGCCCGCGCCGGTTGCGTGTCGTCGTCGCCGTGATCATGGCTCAGGCTGCGACCCGAGGCGCGCTGAACGTGCTGGTGATCGTCGCAGCGGTACGGCTGCTGCACAGCGGACTGTCGTCGACAGGCGTGCTGTTCGCTGCCGTCGGTGCAGGTGGGTTGATCGGCGCAGTGCTGACGATGACGCTCAGCGGTCAGCGACCGGCGCTGCCGTTCGTCGTGGGGATGAGCATGTGGGGGCTGCCGCTCATCCTGATCGCAGCGCATCCGACCTCGCTGTTCGCCTGGTTCGGACTTGCGCTCATCGGGATCGGCAACTCGGTCGGTGACGTCTCCGGGCTGACGCTCATGCACCGCCTCATCCCGGACCACCTACTCGGACGCTCGTTCGGAGCCTTCTGGGCTTTGGCCGCCGCGGCCAGCGCAGTGGGTTCGCTCGTCGCACCAGCGCTCGTGAACGCGTTCGGCATCCGCAGCGCAATCCTCGTCGTCGGCGCCACCATGCTCACCGCCGCCCTGCTGAGCTGGTTCAGCGTCCGGCACATCGACATCGACCTCGCCGTCGACGATCACCACATCGAGGTACTGCGACATTGCGCACTACTCGCCCCGCTCACCCGCATCGCCGTCGAACAACTCGCCCGTCACGCACGCACCGTCGAGATCGCTGCCGGGTCCACAGTCATCCGCGAAGGGCAGACCGGCGAGACGTTCTACGTGGTCGACGCCGGGCAGCTCGACGCCTCCGTCGCCGGCGCGCTACTACGCACGCTGTCCGACGGCGACTGCTTCGGCGAGATCGCCGCGCTCAACCACACACCCCGCACCGCGACGGTCACCGCCCGCGCACCCAGCCGGCTACTCGCACTCGACGGCCAGGACTTCGTCCACGCCGTCACCGCCCGCGGACCGGCCGAGCAGGCCGCCCGGCAAATGATCAGCGATCGCACGACTCACGGCGCCGCGCACCCGACGTGACGCCCCGAGATCTACACGATCAGCGAGTAGGAACGTCCGACCGTGCGTCCGCGAGCCCGAGTTCGACGAGCCAGCCGCGTGCCCCGGCTGCCTCGAGTGCATCGACGGCGGTTCGGCGCAGCGGCTCGCCCTCGTCCGCACGGCCCCCTGCGACGAGCCAATTGCCGAGTTCGCCGCGCGCCTTCGCCGCATAGGCGGGAGAGCCCCAGTCCTCGAACGCGCTGATCGCCGTGCGCAGCTCGGGCTCGACGTCCGTGGTGTTGCCGTCGCGCATCGCGATCAGCCCGGCGAAGCGCGCGCGATGTGCGCGGAACCCGACGCCGACGAGTCCAGGTTGCGCGTTGTCGACGACGGCAAGCAGCGTGGCCAGGGCCGAGTCGTCGCCGGCCGACAGGGCCGTCTCGACCGCGAGCGGCCAAATGAAGACCATGTCGTCGCTGAACCCGACGTTCATGAACAGTCTTTCGACGGCGTCCACCGCGAATTGCGCTGCCGCGTGCAGATCGCCGCGTACCCGTGCGTTGTACATGTCGGTGACCGCGGCATACGACCGCAGTGCGGCGTCGTCGGTCGTCTGCAACTCGTCCGGGACGGTGTGGAACCGCCGTGGCTTACCAGTCACTTCCGACAGGTAGGCGTCCAGCCACGGGCGCAGCACCAACGTGTTGCTGGTCTCGGGCGCGTCGGTCATCAGCTCGTCCGCGCGGTCGAGCCTGCCGAGCGGTATCGACCTGGTGACCTGATTCATGATGAACACGGTGAAGTTGTAGGCCTCACCGCCGGAGCGACGTTCGGCCTCGAGCGCTTCGTCGAGCAGGTCGGCACTCTCGGTGAGGTCGGACGGGGCGAGCACATTGGACAGGTTGGCGATCGCGTAACCGGTGACGCGCGGCAGTTGCTCGCGCCGGCCGATATCGAGCTGCGCGCGGCTGAGGATCTCGCCGAGCGTCGGTGACTTCGGCATCAGCAGCGTGCTGAGCGCACCCAGCGCGTGCCCGACCGCGGCGCGGTCACCGATCGAGTCGGCGATCTCGGCTCGGGCCAGGACGATGTCGATCGGGTAGTCGTTCAGGTTCACCCGCGCGGCGCCGATCGCACGGGCGAGTTGTAGCAGCACGGTTTCTGCACCGGGCGTGTTGCGCAGCGACTCCCAATGCGGCACCGCGATCTTCAGCGATCCTGCGTTGTCGGCACGCAGGAATCCGGTGGTCATTGCGAGCACCGCGGCCGCACCGGCCGCTCTGATCGCATCGCCGGACGCGGTGTAGCTCTCGATGGCCGCGCGCGCGTGCGTCTCGGCGCTGTCGGCGTCACCGAGTTCGAACGCGGCCCACGCCGCATCCGCGTGCAACGATGCAGTCGTCTGTTCGTCGGGCGCGTGCTCGAGTGCGCTTTCGAGATAGCGCTGCGCGTCGGCGGGTGCACCCAGCGAACGCGCCCGCTGCGCGGCGCGGGTGAATTGCGCGACGGCTCGCGCGCGGACGTCCTCGAGATCTTCGTCGGACGCCGTGCTGCACTCGATCGCGTCGAGGTAGTGCTGCGCCATGACGGGCGCGTACTCGCCGCCGGGGTCGGGGAGCCCGCTCAGATATGCCGCAACCGCGATGTGGCGCACCTTGCGGTCGCGCCGCGACTGAGTGTTGTAGGCGACCTGACGTACGACGTCCTGCACGAACCGGTACTGCCCGTACTCGGCGCTGAGCCGGCTGCTCACGGTGCCGAGGATCTCGGCGCGCGTGAGCGACTGCAACACATCGTCCAAGTCGTCGATGTCGGCTGCGAGTGCGGCGATCGCGTCGCGCGTGAACGTCGCGCCGAGCACGCTGGCTTCGGCGATGACGCGCCGTTCGGCCAGCGGCAGGCCGTCGAGGCGGGCCGCTACCACCGCCTGCAGCGACGCGGGCGCGCCGACAGTTGCGATATCTATTCGCGCAGGGTCGGACAGCACGTACACACCACCGCGAGGCACGACGAGGTCACGGTCGATGAGCGAACGCACCGTCTCTATTGCGTAGAGCGGCACGCCTTGTGCGCGTTCGGCGAGGCCGTCGCGCACTTGCTCGGGCAGGCCGTTGACGAGCCCGTCGAGCAGGCCGGCCATCTCACGGTCTTCGAGTGTTGCGAGGTGTAGCACCGTGGCGCGGCGGTTGGTCGCGAGGTCGGGCCAGCGCTGCAGCAGTCCGGGACGGCTGAGGAGCATGACGAACAGCGGCGCGTCGGCGTTGGCGAGGACGTGCTCGACAAAGCGCACCGTGCCGTCGTCGGCGTGCTGCGCGTCGTCGATGACCAGTGCGACCGGGTTGTCGCCACCGGCGCGTTCCAGGAACGTGCGCCACGCGGCGAACAGGTCGTCGCGGTCGAACCCGCCGGACGCGACATGGCCGAGGAGCGCGAGCACCCGCGGCCGCAGCCACGCAGCCTCCGTCTCGTCGTGCACCTGGTTGGCAAGAAACGCGTCGAGTGCCCCGACGGGGTCGGCGTCCTGATCGGACTCGACGAGGCCGAGGCGTCCGCGCACCGCTTCGGCGATCGGCCAGAACGCGACACCGTCGCCGTACGACAGGCAGCGCGTGCTGTGCCAGGCGACAACGCCGTAGAGGCCGTCGATGTACTTCTCGAACTCCCACCCGAGGCGTGACTTGCCGAGTCCGGGATCGCCATTGACGAGCACCAGCGCCGGTCTGCGCGTTTCTTCGACGCCGTGGAACAGCTCCTTGATCAGCCGCAGTTCTCGTGCGCGGCCCGTCAGCGGCGCTTCGAGCCCGTCCGCTCTCTGTTGCCCGCCGACGCTCGCGACGACCGCGCGCACCGCCCACAGCGGGACGGGCTCGGCTTTGCCTTTGAGGTGGTGACTTCCGACGTCTCGGTACGTGATGGCGCCGGATGTGAGCAGCCGGGTTGTCTCGTCGACCCACACGCTGCCGGGCTCGGCCACTGATTGCACGCGAGCGGCCGTGTTGACTGCGTCGCCGGCGACCATGCCTTCGTGCTCGGCGCCGACGGTCACCGCGACTTCGCCAGTGATGACGCCGACGCGCATCGCAAGGTCGGTCAGGCCGAGTTGTTCGCCGAGCGACTCGACGGATCTGACCAGTTCGAGCCCTGCCCGGACGGCGCGTTCGGCGTCGTCGTCATGCGCGGTAGGCACGCCCCACACGGCCATGACGGCGTCGCCGATGAACTTCTCGATCGTGCCGCCGTAGCGGGTCACGATGCGCCGGCATTGTGCGAAGTAGTCCGACAGCAGCTCGCGCACGTCTTCCTTGTCGCGCTGCTCGGACAGCGCCGTGAAGCCGACGAGGTCTCCGAACAGGACGCTGGTCACCTTGCGTTCGGTTACGTGTGTCGGTGGTTGTGCCGCGGGCACTACGCCGACCTGGCTGGCACCGCACTCGTCGCAGAACTTCGCGCCAGGTCGCAGCTCAGCCCCGCACGACATGCACGTCGTGGCGGTGCGCGCGCCGCACTCGTCGCAGAACTTCGCGCCGGGTCGCAGCTCGACGCCACAGTTTCGGCAAGCCGCCACGTCAACCCTTCCCGCCGCCGGCCCGTGTGGCCCGCGTCAAGCTGCGATCAGTGTCGCACCGGATAGCCGATTGGCGGCATGGTGCGCGCGAGTGGCTTCTCCCGAGGGTCCACCCGAATCAGCCGCGCAGTGCGCGGGGGAGGTACGCCGCGCCCGGACCGGCCGGCGCCGCCAGGTCGCCGGGGTTCTGCATCGCGCACTTCTTCAGCGACAGGCAGCCGCAGCCGATGCACGAGTCCAGTCCGTCGCGCAGTCTGACGAGCGCGGCGATCTGGTCGTCCAGCCGGCGCCGCCACGCGTGTGACAGCCGGGCCCAGTCCGCCTTCGTCGGCGTGCGGCGGTCGGGCAGCGTCGCCAGCGCCGTCGCGACCTCGTCCAGGGACAGCCCGACGTTACGTGCGGCGCGGATGAACGCGAGGCGGCGGAGCACGTTGCGTTCGTAGCGGCGCTGGTTGCCGCTCGTGCGCGTTGCGTGCACCAATCCCTGGTCTTCGTAGAAGCGCAGCGCGGACGTGGCGAAGCCGCTGCGCCGCGACACCTCGCTAACCGTGAGTAGATCCGTCGTTCTCATGCGAACGTCCTTGACTTCAAGTTAACTTTAACTATCAGCATGGACGTATGACACAGACATCGCAACCGACCGCTCTCATAACGGGCGCGTCGAAGGGCCTCGGCCGCGCGCTCGCCGACGCGCTGGACGGACTCGGCTGGCAGCTCATCGTGGACGCCCGCAATCCAGGAAATCTCGCCGCCGAATTGCCGCGCGCCGTCGTCGTGCAAGGCGATGTCACCGACCCGCGGCATCGCGAGGCACTCGCCGCGGCCGTCGACACGTTCGGCCGGTTGGATGTGCTCGTCAACAATGCGAGCGACCTCGGGCCGAGTCCGCTGCCGAACCTGGCAGGTTTCCCGCTGGACGAGTTGCGGCGCGTGTACGAGACGGACGTGATCGCGCCGATCGCGCTGACCCAACTGCTCCTCCCGCACTTGCGCGCCGCGAACGGGGTGATCGTGAACGTCAGTTCCGATGCGGCCGTCGAGGCGTACGAGGGCTGGGGTGGTTACGGATCCG
>DATGFB010000163.1:0-2647 GCA_035309605.1 Jatrophihabitantaceae bacterium | reverse complement strand
GATGCTGGCCGACCTGCGCGAGTCGGGCTCGATCGAGCAGGATTCCGACGTCGTGATCCTCGTGCACCGTCCCGACCTGTACGAGCCCGAGACCGAACGAGCCGGCGAAGCCGACCTGATCATCGCCAAGCACCGCAACGGCCCGACTGCGACCGTCGCCGTCGCGTTCCAGGGCCGCTACAGCCGCTTCGCGGACATGCCGACGTAACCGTCAACCGCCAATCGCCACGTCGACTGGTCACTTGCACTCACGACTGGTCAGTTACAGGTGACCAGTCACGACGCAAGTGACCAGTCGCGGCGCGAGGAATCGCACCGAACGGCCGTTCGCGAGCGCGCCCGTCAGCCCGCCGTGGTGCAGCCCACGCGTGACCTCGTACGACGCGTATACGACCGCGACGAACGCGAGCTCACGCCACCACGACAAGCGGCGGGCCACCACGCCCGACGCGCGGACCTCGACCCGCTCCGCCGTCGCCGTCATTGGGGCGTAACGCCTCGCCCTCGATGACGCATTCCGGAATTCGCAGCGAGCTGCGTACGAGGATCACCCCGAGATGATCATCGTAAAATTCGTGTCAGCTCCGCGGGTCGATCGGTGGTCAATCCGTCGACCCCGATCGCTTGCAGGCGCAGCGCGTCGCGCGTGCTGTTGACCGTCCACGCGACTATCGACGGCACCAGTTGCTTGAGTTCGCGCACTCGCTCCACCGTCACCAAGGTGTGTCGCACCGACACCGCGTCGTCGCCGAGCGGGCCGTCACGGCGCGCGCCGTCGTAGTCGCGCACCGACTTGATGGTGCGCCAGGTACGCATCCCCGCCGCGCGCAACGCAGCAAGGTCCGCCGTCTCGGACGTGCTCGTGACGTAGCGCTCGGTGCCCGGCAAGGCAGCAATCCGTCGCACGAGTTCGGCGCGACGGGACGGGGCAGTCTCCTTCGGGTCGAGCAGGATGCGGCAGTGCACCGGCACCAGCTCGGTCACTTCGTCCAGCGTCGGGTCGCGGCGCGATCGCCACCGCATCCGCGCGTTGTCGTGCTCGATCCAGCCACGCACACCGAACAGCGGCAGGTAGTGGGACACGACGATTCCGTCGGCGCCCAACTGCACGTCCACCTCGAACACCTGCACGCCGGCGTCGGCAAGCGCGGCGCACTCCGTGGCCGTCGATGGCGTCCGATGCGCCACCACCAGCATTGCGCCAACCTAGTTCATCTGCTCGACGCCTCGGCAGTGCAGGATCAGGTAGATGAGCCGGGCCCTGCAACGCGCGCCGCTCGCCCGGCGCCTGGCCGTCGGCGATGCCGTGATGATCGGGCTCGCGTCGATGATCGGTGCAGGGGTATTCGCCGCGTTTGCGCCGGCCGCGCGCGCAGCCGGTTCGGCGATGCTGCTCGCCCTCGCGATCGCCGCGATCGTCGCCTACTGCAATGCCACCGCGTCGGCGCAGCTCGCTGCCCGCTACCCGACGTCGGGCGGAACGTACATCTACGGACGCGAACGACTCGGCGACTGGTGGGGCTTCATCGCCGGGTGGGGCTTCGTCGTCGGCAAGACGGCGTCGTGCGCCGCGATGGCTCTGACGTTCGCCGCGTACGCGGTGCCCGGCCACGAGTGGCCGCAACGCATGACCGCCGTGGCCGCGGTGCTCGCGCTGGCGGCCCTCAACTACCGCGGCGTCACCCGCACCGCGAGGGTGAGCCGCGTGCTGGTCACGCTCACCCTCGCCGCGCTGACGTGTGTCGTCATCGCGATCTGGGCCGGAGGCGGCGCGCGCCGCAGCAATCTCGATCACGTGCTGTCGTTGCACCACGGTGGCGTGCACGGATTGCTGCAGGCGGCCGGCCTGCTCTTCTTCGCGTTCGCCGGTTACGCGCGCATCGCCACGATGGGCGAAGAGGTGCGCGCGCCTCGGCGCACCATTCCGCGCGCGATCCTGGTCGCGCTGACGGTGGCGCTCGTCGTGTACGCGGTCGTCGCGGTCAGCGTGCTCGCCGCGACCGGGCCGAACGTCATCGCGCACAGCACCGAGCCGCTCGCGACCGCGGTTCGCGCGGCCGGCAGCAGCGGTGTCGTGCCGGTCGTGCGCATCGGCGCAGCTGTGGCAAGCCTCGGTTCGCTGCTCGCACTGATCGCCGGCGTCGGACGCACCGGGCTGGCGATGGCGCGGCACGGCGACCTGCCCGTCGCACTCGCCGCGGTGCACCCGCGCTATCACGTGCCGCACCGCGCCGAGGTAGCGCTCGCCGCCATCGTGGTCGTGGTCGTATTGAGCGTCGACATCCGCCCGGTGATCGGCTTCTCGTCGTTCGGCGTACTGGTGTACTACGCGATCGCGAACATCGCGGCGTCCACGCAACCGCACTCGCAGCGCCGCTATCCGACCGCGTTGAACGCCCTCGGCGTCATCGGTTGCCTCGCGCTGGTCGTCAGCCTGCCGGCGTCCTCGATTCTCCTCGGCGTCGCGGTGTTCGTCGTCGGCATCGCCGGCCGCGCGGTCGCGCTACGCCGGCGAGCTGTGTCGCCACGTCAGGTGCCGTGAGGACGGATCTGGTAGTCGCCGCGGGTACGGGCCACGAGCCGGCCGTCCTCGTCGGTCACCTCGGCGACGAGGACGAACTGCGCCTTGCCATGCTGTGCCGCGGCG
>DATGFB010000162.1:0-8339 GCA_035309605.1 Jatrophihabitantaceae bacterium | reverse complement strand
GTGCGGCCCAGCTGGCCGCTGCTGCTGGGGCTCGCCTTCATCGGTGGCGGCCCGACGTTCTTCGGCACCTGGATCGGGCACGGCTTCACGAACGAGGCGGTCAGTGTGGTGTTCCTGACGCTCGCCGCAGGCTCGATCATCTACGTCGTCACGCAGCTCATCACGGTCGCCGCGAAGGCCAAGCGCGCCGACCTGCTCGCGTATGGTCTGCTGATCGGTCTGGTGGCCGGCTTCCTCACCGACGCCATCGTCACCGCCGCCGGCGTCTGACGCGGCAGACTGGACGCATGCGATCTCCGCAGGTCGTCCCCGCCGACGGTGTTCCGCACCGCGTCACGGTCTACGAGGTCGGGCCGCGCGACGGCCTGCAGAACGAGTCCGCCACCGTCCCGGTCGAGGTGAAGGTCGAGTTCCTCGACCGTCTTGCCGACGCGGGACTCACCGTCGTCGAGGTGACGAGCTTCGTGCGTCCCGAATGGGTGCCGCAACTGGCCGACGCAGAGGAGTTGCTCGACCGGCTGGAGCGGCGCACCGGGGTGCGCTACCCCGTGCTCGTGCCGAACGAGCGCGGGCTCGACCGCGCGCTCGCGAAGGGTGTCACCGACATCGCGATCTTCGGCAGCGCGACCGAGACGTTCGCGCAACGCAACCTGAACCGTTCGGTGGACCAATCGATCGCGATGTTCGCGCCGGTCGTCACCCGCGCGCGCGACGAAGGTCTCGACGTGCGCGCGTACGTGTCGATGTGCTTCGGCGATCCGTGGGAAGGCGACGTACCCGTTGCGCAGGTTGTCGCAGTAGGGCGGCGGCTGCTCGACCTCGGCTGCACGCAGCTGTCGCTAGGTGACACGATCGGCGTCGCGACACCGGGCCACGTCACCGCACTGCTCACGGAGTTCGCCGCACAAGGCGTCGGGATGGATGTGCTCGCCGTGCACTTCCACGACACCTACGGGCAGGCGCTCGCGAACACAGTCGCGGCGTTACACGCGGGCATCACGACCGTCGACGCATCGGCGGGCGGCCTGGGTGGGTGCCCCTACGCGAAGAACGCGACCGGCAATCTCGCCACCGAGGACCTCGTGTGGATGCTGCACGGCATGGGCATCGAGACCGGCGTGGACCTGCCCGCGCTCGTCGAGACCAGTACGTGGCTCGCCGGATTGCTCGGACGGCCCAGCGAGTCCCGCGCAGTACGCGCCCTCTCGTCCGGCTGACGTCAGGTCAGCTGCAGCTTCTTCACCGGGTCGGGTTCGGGCGTCACGGGGTCGTCGTCCTTGTGCTCGGCCCCGCCGCCGCCGTCGGAGCACCACGGGCACCACGGCTGCAGGCGCCGGTGCGTCGAGTACGACAGGATCAGGTAGATCATCGAGGACTGCATGACCGCCCAGAAGATGCGCCCGGGTAGACCCGGCGCGAAGTTCGACCCGATGAGCACAACCATGTACGGGAGGATGAATCTCTTCTCCGAGCCGGTGTGCGCCATCCAGAACCGGCGCTGGCGGCGCTTGGCCTCGTCGGACGGATTCAGCGGCATGGAGCGCAGGCACAGCTCGCACAGCGCGCGGTCGTGTTTACGCATGACCAGCCAGCTCGCGATGATGAATGCCATCAGCCCGATCGACGCGGCGATGCCGGTGTAGCCGGGGGGCGAGTCGAACCCGAGCACGATCGCCCCGCCGATCGATGCGATCAACAACTCGGGGGAGTGATGCCCCCAACGTTCGGAAACCCGGCTGGACCAGGGGATTGCATTGCTGCTCATGCTGACTCCTCCGCCGGACCGGGCGCCCGTCAAGTTTTACAACTATCTAACGAGACGCCAACCCCCAGGATGCTTCCGGCACGAGAAGGCCCGCCGTCCGACGTCGAACGGCGGGCCTTTCGGTCAATTCAGTCAGCCGACGTGCCGACCACGCATCCGCCAGGCGAACACGCCGCCGCTGCCGACCATGAGGCCGACGACCAACAGCACGAGCGGCAGATCCGATCCGCTCCTCGGCTTGGCGTAACCGGCCGGGACGGCGGTCGGCAGAACCGCGGCCGATGCGTTCGACGACGTCGGTGCAACGGCCGCCGGCGCGCTCGGCCCGGCCGCCGCGTTCGCGAGGGCGATTGCGGCAAGCGGGTCACCGACCAGATCGATCTCGATCGCGCGCACCACCGTCTGTCCCGGGACGACCGGCGTGGCCTGGTTCGGCGTCGCCTTCAACGCGCTGGTGAACGTCCCGCCCGGGCCGTTCGGCTGCACGTTGATGCCGATGTCGACGAGCTTCTTCAGCAGCGTGCCGAGTGGCGCGAGCGCGCTGCCACCGCCGGGCAGCTTCAGGCCGCCGAGCAGGCTGTTGAGGCCGGTCTCGAGCGACTGGCCCGCGTTGAACAGCGCGTCGATCGCGGTCTTGGCCGCACCCGTCGCACATGCGTCGAACTGTGCCTTGAGACCGGTGAACAACCCGTTGAGTAAGTTCTCCAGCCCCGTGGCGAGGCCCTTCGGGTCGGAGATGTAGTTGAGCAGCAGGTCGATCACGTCGGTGTTCGGCGCCAGATGGTTCAGGTCGAGACCCAGCTGGTTGAGCAGCGTCTGCAGGTTGATCGTGAGGCCACCCGTCGAGCCGGACAACACGATCGCGCCGTTGTCGATCGGCAGGTCGGGGATCGTGCCCTTGATGAGCGGGCAGTTCGTCGCCAGGTTCAGGATTGCGTTGGCGGCGGTGAGCAGACCGCCGACCAGGTTGCCGACGTTGCCGACCAGCTGCGCCAGCAGCGGCGAGGCGGCCTGCAGGTTCAGTCCGGCTATCCCGTAGCTGGCCGAACCCGGCTTGCCCGCGCCGGCCGGTGTCTGCGCGAGGGCAGCGACCGCACCGATGCTGACGTCGACCGAGCCGAGGGCCGCGGCCGAGCCACCGCCGGGCACCGGAATCGGCGAGTTGCCGGCGAGCGACGCCGCGCTCAGATTGATCGTCGCGTTCGCCGGGAAGGCGTTGTTGTTGCCACCGATCGAGACACCACCGGAGTTCGCCACCGCGCCGGACGCGCCGTAAGAGAAGCCGTCGCTCTTCGCGACCGCGACCTGGTTGACGGCGCCGAGCCGAATGCCGGCGAGCTCCTGGAACTGCAGCGATCCGGTGAGCGGCAGGTTGATCGCGTTGAGCACCTTGACGTCGAGCGGGTTCTGATCGCTGACGCTGCCCGGGTTCTTCGCGCGGGCATCCTGCACGTCCGCGATCTGCTGGATCGGCGTGGTGCCGACGGCTCCGTCGACGAAGCGACCGACCGATTGCGAATTCGGCAGGCTCGCCGCTGCCGCGCCGGGTCCGCCGGTGAAGCTCAAGCCCGTGACGGCCAGTGCCGTCGCGATAGTGCCCGCAATGAGCGCGCGTTTGGACATACGTCCGTTCCCCCTCTTGTCTGTTGCCGCTCTGCCACCGCCTGGCGGGCACCGGTTGCCCGCGGCGCACGTACACCCCCGCGACAGAGCTCAATCAACCAACGACGATCTCGCCAAATAGGTACTTCCTTGCCCCCAGAATCAGGGCAATTACCTCACGCAGTCCGAACGTCGGGCATACCTAACGAAACCGGTCCGAATCGAAGTACGGCGGGCGCCGAATCCGGCACCGCCGGGTTCTTCGGCAGGACGGGTGCGATCCGCGCGTACGGTGCGCCGAGGGGTGGGCGCTGATCGGCCTCGCCCTTGTTGGGCCACAGCGCCATGGCGCGCTCGGCCTGTGCCGTGATGGTCAGCGACGGGTTGACCCCGAGGTTGGCGGTGAGCGTCGAGCCGTCCGCGACGTGCAGGCCGGGGTGTCCGTAGACGCGCTGGTATGCGTCGATGACGCCGGTCTCGGCCGACTCGCCGATCGCGCAGCCGCCGATGAAGTGCGCCGTCATCGGAATGTTCATCAGATCGCCCCATATGCCGCCGGGCATGCCGTCGACGTTCTCGGCGAGTTGTCGAGCCGCGGCGTTCGCGACCGGAATCCACGTCGGGTTCGGCTCACCTTCGCCTTGCACGGACGTCATCTTCACGCGGCCGAAGAGCGTCTTCTTGCGCAGCACGGTGATGGAGTTGTTCAGCGACTGCATGACGAGCAGGATGATCACTCGCTCCGACCACTTGCGCGGGACGAGCAGCCGCAGCTGCCATGGGTTGCGCAGCATCGCGGTGAAGAACTGCAGCCAGCGGTGCCGTCTGGTGCCGCCGTCGGTCAGCAACGTGTTGAGCAGCCCCATCGAGTTGCTGCCCTTGCCGTAGCGCACCGGCTCGATGTGCGTGTTCTCGTCCGGATGCCACGACGACGTGATCGCAACGCCCTGCGTGTAGTCGTACTTCGGCTTCGGCGTGCGCACTCCGAGGATCGCCTCGGAGTTGGTGCGGGTCAGGTAGCCGAGCCGCTTGGAGACGTTGGGCAGGTGCGTCGCCTGCATGCGGTGCAGCAGCTTCTGCGTGTTGTACGTGCCGGCGGAGAAGACGACCTGCTCGGCCGTGAACGTCTTGTCGGTGCCGCCGAACCACTTGCCGGTGCGCTGCGTGTCGATCGCGTACCCACCCTCGGGCAGCGGACGCACGGCCGTGACCGTCGTCAGCGGGTGCACCTCGGCGCCGGCGCTCTCGGCGAGCGCGAGGTAGTTCTTCACGAGCGTGTTCTTCGCGCCGTGCCGGCAGCCGGTCATGCATTCGCCGCACTGCGTACAACCGGTGCGCGCCGGGCCGACGCCACCGAAGTACGGATCTGGCACGGTCTGCCCCGGCTCTTGCGCGCCGTCGCGTCCGAAGAAGACGCCGACCGGTGTCATGTGGAATGTGTCGGCCTTGCCGAACTGGTCGGCGAGCCGTTGCATCTCGAGATCACTCGGTGTGACGGTCGGGTTGGTGACGACGCCGAGCATGCGCTTGGCCTGGTCGTAGTGCGGCGCGAGCTCGTCACGCCAGTCCGTGATGTGCGCCCACTGCGGATCGTCGTAGAACGGCTGCATCGGCTCGTAGAGCGTGTTCGCGTAGTTGAGCGAGCCGCCGCCGACACCGGCACCGCCGAGGATCACGCAGTCTTTCAGGACGTGGATGCGCTGGATGCCGGTGAGGCCGAGCTTGGGCGCCCAGATGAAACTGCGCAGCCGCCAGGACGTCTTCGGCAGGGTGTCGTCGCTGAAGCGCCGGCCCGCTTCGAGTACGGCGACCTTGTAGCCCTTTTCCGTCAGCCGCAGCGCGGTGACGCTGCCGCCGAACCCCGACCCGATGACGACGACGTCGTACTCAGCCATGTCTCCCCTTATTGACCGCCGCTCAATAACTGGGAGCAAGTTTACGATGCCCACTCTTCCAGCACCAGACGCGATGAGCGCTCGCGCGAAGCGCCAAGTGGCCCGGAGGGTTGCTAGTGGTGGACGTGTTCCCCGGTGACGATGAAGATCGTGTGCCGGGCGACGGCGACGGCGTGGTCGGCGTAGCGCTCGTAGTAGCGGCCGAGCAGCGCGAGGTCGATCGCGGCGCCGGTGCCCTGCGTCCAGTTCGGCGACAGGACGATCGTGAACAACTTGCGCCGCAGTGCGTCCATCGAGTCGTCCTCGGCCTCGATCTCCTGCGCCAGCCCGATGTCGCGACCGTCCACCACGTCGGCGACCTTCGTGACGAGCGAGCGTGCCACCTCGCCCATCTGCGCGATGACGTCACGTGCCTCGGCGGGCACCGCGCTGTCGGGGTAGCGCAGCCGCGCGATCTTGGCGACGTGGTGGGCAAGGTCGCCCATGCGCTCGAGGTCGGCGGAGAGGTGAATCGTGCTGATCAGCACGCGCAGATCGGTGGCAACGGGTTGTTGTTGCGCGATCAGCTGGAAGCAGCGGTCGTCCAGGTCGTCGCGCAACGCGTCGATGCGCGCGTCGTCCTGCATGACCTGATCGGCGAGCGCGACGTTGGCGTCGAGCAGCGCCGAGGTCGCGCGCTCCATCGCGACCGCGACAAGCTTGGTCATCTCGATGACCTGCTTGCCGATGTCGTCGAGCTCGTCGTGGAATATGTCGCGCATCGCTTGCCTCTCGTGAGCTTCGGGGCTGAGTCTTACCCGAATCGGCCCGAGATGTAATCCTCGGTGCGCTTGTCGGTTGGGTTGGAGAAGATCTTTTGCGTGTCGTCCATCTCGATCATCTGACCCGGCCGACCGATTCCGGACAGGTTGAAGAACGCCGTCTGGTCGGATACGCGCGCGGCCTGCTGCATGTTGTGCGTGACGATCACGATCGTATATTCGTGCTTGAGTTCCTGAATGAGGTCCTCGATCGCGAGCGTCGAGATCGGGTCGAGCGCTGAGCACGGCTCGTCCATCAACAGCACCTGCGGCTTCACCGCGATCGCGCGCGCGATGCACAACCGCTGCTGCTGACCGCCCGACAGACCCGCGCCGGGCTTGTCGAGGCGGTTCTTGACCTCTTCGAACAGGTTGGCCGAGCGCAGCGACTTCTCCACGACCGCATCGAGCTCGCTCTTCTTCATGCGACCGGCCTGCAGCTTCAGCCCGGCGACGACGTTGTCGTAGATGGACATGGTCGGGAACGGGTTCGGTCGCTGGAACACCATGCCGATCGTGCGCCGCACGTCGACCGGGTCGACGCTGTTGGCGTAGATGTCCTCGCCGTCGAGCAGCACGTTTCCCTCGACGCGCGCACCCGCGATGACCTCGTGCATGCGGTTGAGCGTGCGTAACACGGTGGACTTGCCGCAGCCCGAGGGACCGATGAACGCCGTCACCGACCGCGGCTGGATCGTCAGGTTCACCTCGCTGACGGCGAGGAACTTGCTGTAATAGATGTTCAGGTTCTTCGCATCGATTCGCTTGGCCATGGCGGTGCTCCTATTGATCCGAGACCTTGTTGAACCGGCCAACGAATCGTGCGGCGAGGTTCAGGAACAAGACGATGACGATGAGCGTGAGGGCGGTGGCCCACATGCGGTCCGGGGCAAAGTTCGCGACAGCGCCGGCGACGCGGTTGCCGTTCGCGTCCAGGTGATAGGCGGTCTTGCCCTTTGCCTGGTTCAGGTTGGTGAACTGGTCGTAGATCATGCCGGGGAGAGAGCCCTGCGTGCCGCCGAAGAGGTTCTTGTTCATGTCCGGCGAGTAGCCCACGAGGATCAGCAGTGGTGCCGTCTCGCCGGCGACCCGCGCGATGCCGAGGATGACGCCGGTGATGAGCCCGGTGAATGCGGTCGGCAGGACGATGCGGACGATCGTGCGCCACTTCGGCACGCCGAGCGCGTACGACGCCTCGCGCAGCTCGTTCGGTACGAGCCGCAGCATCTCCTCCGTCGTCCGAACGACGACGGGGATCATCAGCATCACGAGCGCGAGAGAGACGAGCCACCCCGCGCCGCGTCCACCGAGCGTCGCGATGAACACCGCGTAGATGAACAGTGCGGCGACGACCGACGGGATGCCGGTGAGGATGTCGACCATGAACGTCGTAACGCGTGCGAACGGGCCACGACCGTACTCGACCAGGTAGACGCCGACGAGGATGGCGATGGGCACCGAGATGATCGTGCACAGCGCTACCTGCTCGAGCGTGCCGACGATCGCGTGGAGCGCGCCCCCGCCCGCGTCGGTGAACGTCTTGTTGCGCTGCGTGCCGGTGAACCAGCCGGACTTGGTGAGGTAGTGCCAGCCCTTGGAGATCACCGTCCAGAGCAACCACACGAGCGGCACTAGTGCGGCGAGGAAGCATGCAGTGACGAGTCCCGTGGCGACCTGGTTCTTGACCTTTCGGCCGCGGCTGATCTGCGAGAACGCCGACGGCGCCCCCGGCCGCGTCAACGTGGCGGTAGTCATCTAGCTGAACTCCTTCCGCCGGTTGACGACCCAGCGCGCGGCCGCGTTCACGATGAACGTGAGCAGGAACAGCACCAGACCGGCGGCGATGTACGCACCGGTCGAGGACGGCGTGCTGAACTCGGCTTGGTTGTTCGCGATCTTCGACGCGATGGTCTCACCGCCACTGAAGATCGAGGTCGAGAACGAGCTGACCTTGGACAGGATGAGCAGCACTGCGACCGTCTCGCCCAGCGCACGGCCGAGGCCGAGCATGGCGCCGCTGGTGACGCCGGCGCGTCCGAACGGCAGCACCGTCATGCGGATCATTTCCCACTTCGTCGACCCGAGTGCGAGCGCTGCCTCCTTGTTCGCGCGCGGCGTGCGCTCGAACACGTCGCGGCTGATCGCGGTGACGATGGGCAGGATCATCACCGCAAGCACGACGCCGCCGTCGAACAGCGTGCCGCGCAGGATGCCCTTGTCCTTGAACAGCGGGAAGCCGCCGAGGTGGTACAGCGCGCGTTGCACGCCTTCCAGATG
>DATGFB010000161.1:0-8267 GCA_035309605.1 Jatrophihabitantaceae bacterium | reverse complement strand
TTGGCCCGGTTGGCTGCCGGCCCGCCCGCGGCGGCGTCGCCTTCGAGGGCGTCGACCTCGCGCGGATGCAGTGAGGTGCACAGTCGCGCGTACGAGCCGACGACCGTGTCCGGGATGCTCATCAGCTTGCCGAACTGCTGTTCAGGTGGCTCGTCGATGGCGATGTAGTTGCCCAGCGACTTGCCCATCTTCTCCACGCCGTCGGTGCCGACCAGCAGCGGCACGGTGAGCACCGCCTGCGGCGCCTGGCCCCGGGAGCGCTGCAACTCGCGCCCGATGAGGTTGTTGAAGGTCTGATCGGTACCGCCGAGCTCGATGTCGGCGCGGATCTCGACCGAGTCGATGCCCTGCAGGAGCGGGTAGAAGAACTCCGACAGCGTGATCGGCTGCTGGGCGGCGAATCGGCGCGCGAAGTCGTCACGCTCGAGCAGTTGCGCAATCGTCATGAGCCGGGTGTAGTCCAGCATCTCGGCGAGGCTCATGGTGCCGAGCCAGTCGGCGTTGTTCACGACCTCCGTGCGATCCGGGTCGAGGATGCGCATGAGCTGGTCGAAGTAGCCCTGCGCGTTGGCGATCACCTGGTCCGCGCTCTGCGCCGCGCGTGTGGCGGTCCGTCCGGACGGGTCGCCGACCTGCCCGGTGAAGCCACCGACGACGAGTACGGCCGTGTGGCCGAAGTCCTGGAACTGGCGCAGCTTGCGCAACACCACGGCGTGCCCGAGCGTGAGGCTCGCCCCCGACGGGTCGATGCCCAGCTTGACGCGCAGCGGCCGGTGCTCGCGCGCTGCGGCGGCCAGGCGCTCGGCGAGACCGTCGGCGGGCAGGATCTGCGCGGCGCCCGACGCGAGCACTTCGTACGCGTCGTGCAGGTCGGCCGGCAGCGACTGCGGAATTGCCTCACTCACGGGCGTCAGTCTGCCCGGCGCCCGGCGCACGCCGTCGGCCACCCGGCCGGAACGCCGACACCGACGGCGCGTCGGCGATCCAGAACCGCCATGGGTGCTCCTGCGCGACCGCGATGCCGACGCGCGGTCCGCTCACGACGTTGCGCACCCTGCGTGCGGGCATGGATTCGAGCCGCACGGAGCTTGCCGGGTCGCACAGATCTGCGCCGTTCTGCGCGGCGGCGAGCCCGAGCGCCGAGGCGAGACGTGCCGGTCCCCGCGCAAGGTCGGCGTCGCCGCGTGCGGCCGGCCGCCGCGCACGCGCCGTGTCAATGCCGCGGACCACGTCACCCGCGCGCAGCAGCACCGCCGACGCGCGGCCGTCCACGTCGCACACGATGTTGGCGCACCAGTGCATGCCGTAGGTGAAATAGCAGTAGAGGTGCCCCGCCGGGCCGAACATCACGGCGGTGCGCTGCGTCCGGCCGCGAAACGCATGCGATGCGGGATCGTCGCTGCCCTCGTACGCCTCGACCTCGGTGAGCCGCACTGCGACCGCCGACTCGCCGCGGCCGGCGACGAGGATTGCGCCGAGCAATCGCGGCGCGAGCACGAGCGACGGCACGGCCAGCCGTGAACGATCGACGATCACGCGCCGCCGGGCGCGGTGTTCACCCACGCAACCTGGTCATCGACGAGCCCGCGCAGGGTGGTCAGTTGTTCGGCAACGCGGGCCGGTGCAGTGCCGCCGACGGACGAGCGTGCGTCGAGAGCGCCGTCGACCGAGAGCACCGCACGCACATCAGGGGTGAGCCGCGGATCGACGTCGGTGAGCTGCTCGTCGGTGAGATCGGCGAGATCGACGCCGAGCTCTTCGCAGTACGCGACGAACGCGCCGCTGATCTCGTGCGCGTCGCGGAACGGCACGCCCTGGCGGACCAGCCACTCGGCTACGTCGGTGGCCAGTGCGAAACCGGACGGGGCGGCAGCGCGCAGTCGCGGGCCGTCGACCTGCAGCGTCGCGATGAGACCCGACATGGCCGGCAGCAGCATGAGCAACTGCTCGACCGTGTCGAAGACGGGCTCTTTGTCCTCCTGCAGATCGCGGTCGTACGCGAGCGGCAGGCCCTTCAACGTCGTGAGCAACCCGGTGAGGTTGCCGATGAAGCGGCCGGACTTGCCTCGTGCGAGTTCGGCGATGTCGGGATTCTTCTTCTGCGGCATGATCGACGACCCGGTGGACCACGCGTCGTCCAGGCGCACCCAGCCGAACTCCGGCGTGGCCCACAGGATGATCTCCTCGCCGATACGCGACAAGTGCACGCCGAGCAACGCGGCCGCGAAGAGGAATTCCGCGACGAAGTCGCGGTCGGACACCGCATCGATCGAGTTCGCGGCCGGCCGGTCGAAGCCGAGTTCGGCTGCGACCGCGGCCGGGTCGAGCGGCAACGACGAGCCGGCGAGTGCGCCGGAACCCAGCGGTGAGACCGCGGCCCGGCGGTCCCAGTCCCGCAGCCGGTCGACATCGCGGGCAAGCGCATGGACGTGTGCGAGCAGATGGTGCGCAAACAGGACGGGTTGCGCGTGCTGCAGGTGCGTCATGCCCGGCATCGCCACATCACGATGTGTGTCGGCGAGTCCGATGAGTGCAGTTTCCAGATCGCTGATGGCGATGACCAGCGCCCGCGCGTGGTCGCGCAGGTACAGCCGCAGGTCAGTTGCCACCTGGTCGTTGCGGCTGCGGCCGGCGCGCAACTTGCCGCCGAGCGCGCCCAGGCGCTCGAGCAAGCCGCGTTCGAGCGCGGTGTGCACGTCCTCGTCGTCGACGGTCGGCCGGAACTCGCCCGATTGCACGGCCGCGGCAATCTCGTCGAGGGCGAGCAGCATGCGCGTCGCTTCGTCGTCGGTGAGCAGGCCGGCGCGGTGCAGGACGCGCGCGTGCGCCTTCGACGCGCGCAGGTCGTACGGCGCGAGGCGCCAGTCGAAGTGCACCGACACGGACAGCTTCGCGAGTGCGTCGGACGGCCCGCCCTTGAACCGGCCACCCCAGAGCTGATGGCTCTTCGGTTCGCTCATCGCTCGCCCGCTCCGCTCCTCGGCGCTGCGCGCCTACGATGCTCACTCGCTGGCCAAGTGGTCACGCTTCGGTCAGTCAACGCCGGACTCCATCGCTGCGCTGTCGAGTGCTGACTCGTCAGCGGTCGCGGCCGGGTTGGCTGCGATCTGGTCGGCCCCGCCTTCGTCGAGCCCCGCTGCCTCGAGCTCGCCGAGCAGGTGCGCGCGGCCGATCTCCACGCCCGACCGCGCCGCGTACTGCTCGAGCTTCGCACGCGAGTCGGCGATGTCGAGGTTGCGCATCGTCAGCTGACCGATTCGGTCGACCGGCCCGAACGCCGCGTTGGACGTGCGCTCCATCGACAGCTTGTCGGGGTGGTAGGAGAAGTCCGGCCCGCTCGTGTCGAGCACCGAGTAGTCCTCGCCGCGCCGCAGCCGCACCGTCACCTCGCCCGTCACGAGTGCGGCGACCCAGCGCTGGATCGACTCGCGCAGCATGAGCGATTGCGGGTCGAGCCAGCGCCCTTCGTAGAGCAACCGGCCGAGCCGGCGTCCCTCGTTGTGGTAGTTCGCGATCGTGTCCTCGTTATGGATCGCGTTCAGCAACCGCTCGTACGCGAGCCAGAGCAACGCCATGCCCGGGGCTTCGTAGATGCCGCGCGACTTCGCCTCGATGATGCGGTTCTCGATCTGGTCCGACATGCCGAGGCCGTGCCGCCCGCCGATCGCGTTCGCCTCGTGCACGAGCGCGACCGGGTCGTCGAACGTGACGCCGTTGACCGCGACCGGCCGGCCGGCCTCGAACCGCACCGTCACGTCCTCGGCCTCGATCGCGACCGACGGGTCCCAGAACCGCACGCCCATGATCGGCTCGACCGTTTCGAGCGAGACGTCGAGGTGCTCGAGCGTCTTGGCCTCGTGCGTGGCGCCCCAGATGTTCGCGTCGGTCGAGTAAGCCTTCTCCTTGCTGTCGCGGTAGGGCAGGTTGCGCTCGACGAGCCACTGGCTCATTTCGGCCCGCCCGCCGAGTTCGCCGACGAAGTCGGCGTCGAGCCACGGCTTGTAGATGCGCAGCGCTGGATTCGCCAGCAGCCCGTAGCGGTAGAAGCGCTCGATGTCGTTGCCCTTGAACGTCGACCCGTCGCCCCAGATGTGGACGTCGTCGGACTGCATCGCGCGCACCAGCATGGTACCCGTGACCGCGCGGCCGAGCGGCGTGGTGTTGAAGTACGCGCGCCCGGCGGAGCGGATGTGGAACGCGCCGCACGCGAGCGCGGCAAGACCTTCCTCGACGAGTTCGCGGCGGCAGTCGACCGCACGCGCGATCTCCGCGCCGTACTCCATCGCGCGGGCCGGCACTCCGGTGATGTCCGGCTCGTCGTACTGCCCGATGTCGGCGGTGTAGGTGCACGGCACGGCGCCCTTCGCACGCATCCATGCGACGGCGACCGAGGTGTCGAGACCGCCGGAGAACGCGATGCCTACGCGCTCGCCGATCGGCAGCGATGTCAAGACCTTGCTCAATGCACTCCTACCGTCATGACCGGGCCAGCGCGACGAGCCGGTGTACGAGATCGGCACCGCCGTGCGGGTCGCGGCTGATCACGAGAATCGTGTCGTCACCTGCGACCGTACCGAGCACTTCGGGCAGCGCCGCACGGTCGATGGCGCTCGCGAGAAAGTTCGACGCCCCTGGCGGGGTGCGAAGTACCACGAGATTCGCACTCGCCTCGGCGCTGACCATCAGGTCGGAGAGCAGCCGGGCCAGCCTCTGTGGCGGATCGTCGGCCTCGGCACGTGCCGTCAACGGCGAACCGTCGCGGGGGACGACGTAGCTGGGCTGGCCACCATCAGGCGTGCGCAACTTGACCGCGCCGAGCTCGTCGAGGTCACGGCTCAAGGTCGCCTGAGTGACGCGGAACCCGTCGGCTGCGAGCGCCGCCGCGAGCTCGGCCTGCGAGTGCACCGGATGCGACTCCACGATCGCGACGATGCGTGCGTGCCGCGCCGCCTTGCTGTGCAGCTCGTGCACCGGCGCGACGACGCGACGGGCGCTCAACTTCGCTCCACGAGCCAGGCGAGCAGCGCCTTCTGCGCGTGCAGCCGGTTCTCGGCCTCGTCCCAGACAGCGCTCTGCGGGCCGTCGATCACGTCGGCCGCGATCTCGCTGCCGCGATACGCCGGCAGGCAGTGCAGCACGATCGCATCGTCGGCCGCACGTTGCATCGTCTCGGCCGTCACGGCGTAAGGCCGGAACGGCGCGCTGCGATCGGCTTTCTCGTCCTCTTGGCCCATGGACACCCACGTGTCCGTGGCGACGACGTGCGCACCGTCGACCGCGACCTCGGCATCCGTCGTGACGAAGACTGACCCGCCGGTCCTGGCGGCCAGAAGCTCGGCGTCGGCGACGACCTTCTCGTCGGGCTGGTAACCGTGCGGGCCGGCGACGCGCACGTGCATACCGGCGTTCGCGCAGCCGAGCAGGTAGGAGTGCGCCATGTTGTTCGCGGCGTCACCCAGGTAGGTGAGCGTGAGGCCGGCGAGGCGGTCGTGGCGCTCGCGGACGGTCATCAGGTCGGCCAGGATCTGGCACGGGTGGAAGTCGTCGGTGAGCGCGTTCACGACGGGCACTCGGCTAGCGGCGGCCATCCGCTCGATGCGGTCCTGGCCGAACGTGCGCCACACGATCGCCGCGACCTGCCGGTCGAGCACGCGCGTGGTGTCCTCGATCGGCTCGCCGCGACCCAGCTGGCTCGTCGCTGCGTCGATGACGAGCGGGTAGCCGCCGAGCTCGGCGATGCCGACGCTGAACGAGACGCGGGTACGCGTCGACGGCTTGTCGAAGATCACCGCGACCGCACGTGGGCCGAGCAGCGGCTGGTGACCGACGCGGTCGCCCTTCATGACCCGGGCCAGGTCGAGAACCTCGAGCAGCTCGTTCGGGTCGAGGTCGTCGTCGCGCAGGAAGTGGCGGGGCATCTAGGCCGACACCTCCTCGACCGCGGCGCGCAGCATGGGCAGCGCGGCGTCGACGTCGGCCTCGGTGACGATGAGCGGCGGCGCGAGGCGGAGCACGTCCGGCTTGACTGCGTTGACGAGCAGCCCGTTGCGCCGAGCGGCTGCTTCGACCGCGCCGGCTTGTGGCGCCGTCAGGACGAGCGCACGCCACAGACCCGTGCCGCGCGTGCCGCTCACCAGCGGGCCGTCGAGGCTCGCGAGAGCGTCGCCGAGGTGCTCCCCCACGCGCTTAACGTCGTCGAGCAGGTGCTGGTCGGCGATCGTGGTGAGTACCGCCAGGGCTGCCGCGCATGACACCGGGTTGCCTCCGAACGTGCTGCCGTGGTCGCCGGGTGCGAACAGCGTGCCGGCGTTGCCGAGCGCGATGCACGCACCGATCGGCAAGCCGCCGCCCAATCCCTTCGCGAGCGTCACGACGTCGGGCCGAACGCCTTCGGCCTGCGTGACGAGCCAGTGCCCGGTGCGCCCGATGCCGCTCTGCACCTCGTCGGCCACGAGCAGCGCTCCGGTCGCGTCGCAGATCTCACGCGCCGCGCGCAGGTAACCCGGGGGCAGCGGTTCGACACCGCCTTCGCCGAGGCCCGGCTCGAGGAACACCGCAGCGGTACGCTCCGTGACCGCCGCGCGCAATGCGTCGACGTCGGCGAATTCGACGAACCGCACCGGCTCGGGAAGCGGCGCGAACGGTTCGCGCTTCGCGGCGTTGCCGGTGATCGACAACGCACCGAACGTCCTGCCGTGGAAGCTGCGCTGCGCTGCGACGACCTCCAGCCGACCGCCGTCGGGGTCGAGCGCGCGCCCGTGCTTGCGCGCCAGCTTGAGCGCACACTCGATCGCCTCGGCGCCGCTGTTGCAGAAGAACACTCGCGCCGGCGGGCCGACGATGTCGACGAGCCGCTCGGCGAGCCGCACGCCCGGCTCGTGCATCGCCAGGTTGGACGTGTGCGCAAGGCGCGCCACCTGCGCCGAAACGGCCTCGACGACGGCGGGGTGCGCGTGACCCAGTGAGCTCACGGCGATGCCCGCGATGAAATCGAGGTACTCGCGTCCGTCCGTATCCCATACACGCACACCGCGTCCGTGGTCGAGCGTGATCGGTGGAGTGCCGTAGTTCGGCATCATCACCGCGTCCCACCGCTGCGCCATGCTCATGCGGACTCCTTGGCCGGAACGACCATCGTGCCGATGCCCTCGCTCGTGAACACCTCGAGCAGCAACGCGTGCGCAACGCGTCCGTCGAGGACGTGTGCTCGCGGCACGCCGCCGTCGACCGCGCGCAGGCACGCCTCCATCTTGGGCACCATGCCGCTGGACAGCGCCGGGATGAGCCTGGACAGGGCGAGCGTGTCGATCTCGCTGACCACGTCCGTGCTCGCCGGCCAATCGGCGTACAGGCCCTCGACGTCGGTGAGCACGACGAGCTTCTCCGCGCCGAGCCCGACCGCGATCGCCGCCGCGGCGGTGTCGGCGTTGACGTTGTACGACAGCCCGTCCGCACCGCGGGCGACCGTGGCGATCACCGGGATGCGGCCCGCGTCGAGAAGTGCATGCACCGCCGCGGGGTCGACGTCGACGACGTCGCCGACCTGGCCGATGTCGATCAACTCGCCGTCGACGAGCGCCCCGCGACGTTCTGCGGTGAGCAGTCCGGCGTCCTCACCGGACAGGCCGACCCCGAACGGGCCGTGGTCGTTGATGAGGTTCACGATGTCGCCGTTCACCTGGCCGACGAGCACCATCCGCACGACGGCCATGGCTTCGGGCGTGGTGACCCGCAGCCCGCCGCGGAACTCGCTGGCGATACCGAGCTTGCTGAGATGCTCGGTGATCTGCGGACCGCCGCCGTGCACGACTACGGGCTTCAAGCCGGCGTAACGCAGGAACACGACGTCCTCGGCGAACGCGCGCTGTAACTGGGGGCTGGTCATCGCGTTGCCGCCGTACTTGATCACGACGATCCTGCCGTGGAAACGCTCCAGCCAGGGCAGCGCGTCGACCAGCACGGCTGCCTTCTCGAGCGCCTTCTCTCGCGTGGTCATGTCGAGTAGGCCGAGTTCTCTTCGACGTAGGCGTGGCTGAGGTCGTTGGTCCAGATCGTGGCCGTTGCGTCGCCGGCATGCAGGTCGACGACGATGGTGACGTCGCGGCCGGTGAGGTCGACGAGCTCCCGCGGCTCGCCGGCGGCGCCGCCACGACACACCTGCACGTCGTTGATCGCGACGTCGAGCTCGTCCGGTTGGAACGCGGCCGACGTGGTGCCGATCGCGGCGAGCACGCGGCCCCAGTTCGGATCGTTGCCGAACAACGCGC
>DATGFB010000160.1:0-7075 GCA_035309605.1 Jatrophihabitantaceae bacterium | reverse complement strand
GTGGTTGAACACGACGAGCCGCACGATGTGCTGCGGGAAGGACTTGAAGGCGAAGCTGCCGCCCGTGTAGTGCAGGCCACCGGGGAACGTGTAGCCCGTCACGCCGCCCTTGGGGATCGGATCAGTCGTCGGCGACGGTGTCGCGCTCGGCGTCGAGGTGCCCGACGTGGTCGGGAACACGCTGGGACCACCGGCTGAGCCCGTCGAGCCGGTGTGGTCATAAGCGCGGACGAACAGCGTGATAGCAGCGATGAGCACGACCGTCAGGGCCGCAATCACCACCGCCACCCTGTGCCTACGCAGCGATCGGATCATCAGGAGTTACAACGACGCGGACGGCCTTGAGTCACGCAGTCTCCCTCACACCGACATAACAGCCGTCAGACGCGCAGGGCCGACGTCCCCACCCGGTCGCGGTACCAGGCGTACGTCGCGGCCAGGCCGTCCTCGAGGCCGATTCCGGCCTGCCAGCCGAGGCCGGTCAGCCTGGACACGTCGAGCAGTTTGCGGGGGGTGCCGTCCGGCTTGGACGCGTCGAATTCGATCGTGCCGTCGTAACCGACCGTGCGCGCGACGAGCTGCGCCAGCTCGGCGATCGTCAGGTCGGTGCCCGTGCCGACGTTGATCGGCTCGGGTGCGTCGTAATGCTCGAGCAGGAACAAGCAGGCGCGCGCGAGATCGTCGACGTGCAGGAATTCGCGGCGCGGCGTGCCGCTGCCCCATACCGTGACCGTCGGTGCTCCTGCCTCGCGCGCCTCGTCGAAGCGGCGGATCAGTGCGGGGAGTACGTGCGAATTCTGCGCGTCGAAGTTGTCGTTGGGTCCGTATAGGTTCGTCGGCATCGCGGAGATGTAGGGCATCCCGTACTCGCGGCGCAGTGCCTGCACGTGCATGATGCCGGCGATCTTCGCGATCGCGTAGGCGTCGTTGGTGGGCTCGAGCGGGCCGGTCAGCAGCGAATCCTCGCGGATCGGCTGGTCGGCGAACTTCGGGTAGATGCAGCTGGAGCCGAGGAACAGCAGCCGTTCGACGCCGTGTCGTGCCGCGCCGTCGAGGACGTTCAGCTGGATGCGCAGGTTGTCGCTGAGGAACTCGGCCGGGTACGTCGAATTGGCCAGGATGCCGCCGACGCGGGCCGCCGCGTCGACCACGATCTGCGGGCGCGCTTCGGCGAAGAAGGCGAACGTGGCGTCGCGGTCACGCAGATCGAGCTCGGCTGACGTGCGCGTGACGAGGTCGGTGAACCCCTGCCGCTGCAGCTCGCGGACGATCGCGGAACCGGCCAAGCCGCGATGCCCCGCGACGAAGCACCGCGCCGACCTGTCCAGCTCAGCCATCGTGATCACCCTCCGCCGGATGCGACCTGCACCCTATCTCGGTGCGGCACTGTGTCTCGTCGGGCGAGATCTGCGAAATCGGCGATACTGGTCGTCGTGTCATTCACGGTTCTCTACGTCTGCACCGGCAACGTCTGCCGCTCCCCGATGGCCGAGCTACTGTTCCGCGGCTGGGCGAACCCTGCGGCGGACGTGATCGTGTCCAGTGCGGGCACCGAGGCGATGGAAGGCTTCGGCATCGACCGCTCGTCCGCGTCGGCGCTCGGCCAACTCGGCATCGACCCGAGCCGGCACCGCGCGCGGCAGTTCGAGCCGTGGATGGCCACCGACGCCGACCTCATCCTCACCGCGGGTCGCGAACATCGTGACGCGATCATCTCGGCGCTGCCGATGCTCTACAAGCGCACGTTCACGATGAAGGAGTTCGCGCGCCTGGTGAACGGGCTCGGCGCCGGCGACCCGCGCAGCATCGTCGCGGCGGCGGCTGCCCGGCGCGGTGAGTTGCAGCTGGACGACGCCGAGGACGACGACGTGCGCGATCCGTTCCGCGGTGCGATCAAGCACGCGAAGACGATCGCGGAAGAGATCACCGAGGCGGTCTACGCCACGGTGCGCGCGCTCGGCTTCCAAGCGGACGCATGGACGGCCAAGCCCGCGCCACGCACTCGCGAGCCCGCACAGCGTCCAATGCCGTACTGACCATGACTGGTACTCCGCGCAAGATTCGCGTCGCCGGCGACCCGGTGCTCAGCACGCCGTGTCGTCAGGTCACATCGTTCGACAACGAGCTCGCACGACTCGTCGACGACATGTTCGCGTCCATGGCGGTCGCCGAAGGCGTAGGGCTCGCGGCACCACAGGTCGGCGTCGACCTCGCGGTGTTCGTCTACGACTGCCTCGATGCCGAAGGTGAGCGGCACGTCGGGCATGTCGTCAATCCGTCCATCACCACAGGTGGCGAGATCGATCTGAGTGACGAAGGATGTCTGTCGGTGCCCGGTCCGTATCAGGAGCTCGGGCGCTCGCACGTCGCGACGGTGACCGGCGTCGACAAGGACGGCAAGCCGCTGGAGGTGACGGGCACCGGCTTCTTCGCGCGGTGCCTGCAACACGAGACCGACCACTTGCGCGGCGTCCTGTACATCGATCACCTGCCGCGCAACCGGCGGCGGCGCGTCCTGCGCGACATGCAGCCGTTCGAGTGGAACGAGGCACAGGCATGAGGAGCAGCACGTGAAGGGCCACGTCACGCCGGAGTGGCCCGACGAGCCGTCGATGTGGGAGCTGATCCGCGCCGACATCGAGGTGACGACGCATCAGAACTTCCGGCTGTACTCCAACAGCTATTTCTGGATGCGCGCTGCGGCGAAGTTCCTGCTCAGCCCGAACGTGCGCGTCGTCGTGTTGTTCCGCATCTCACACGCGCTGGCGCGTCGTGGTTGGCTGCCGCTCGCGTTCGTGTTGCGTACCCGAGGCATCAAGATCTCCGGCGCCGAACTCAACCCGCTGGCGATCGTCGGACCGGGGTTGTACCTCGCGCACGGCATCGGCGCCGGCGTCGGCGCGTACGTGCGCATCGGCAAGAACTGCCGGCTGCATCTCGGTTCGGTGATCGGTCCGCAGCCGATGGGCGCCGAGGAGCCGAAGTACACCGTTATCGGCGACAACGTGCAGATCGGCACGCATGCGGTGATCATCGGCGGCGTGACGATCGGCGACGGCGCGATCATCGGTGCGAACGCGATCGTCGTGCGCGACGTCGAGCCGTACACCGTCGTATCCGCATCGCCCGCGCGCGTAGTCGGAACGCGCAAGCTACCCGCGGCCGTTCCGTCACCTACGCCCGAGCCGCCCGCCGACCCGGATCAGCGCGAAGCCTCGACCGCGATCTGACCGGGGCCTTCTTCGGTGCGCTGGTCGAGGCCGCGCAGGTCGGGGTCGTCACTCTGGCCGACGCCGTACTCCTTCACATCGCTGAAGCCGGCGCGCGTCAGCTCCGCCTCGAGCGTGTCGAAGTCGTACAGGTAGCCGAGGTAGTGCTCGAACGACGCGATCGGGATGCGGACGAGGTCGACGGGGTGCTCGACGACGAGATCCCAGGGCAGATCGCGATACGCCTGCGCCAGCGAACTCTGCATCGCGTCGCGGCCCTGCAGGTACAGCTCGACGTGCCGGCGCAGGTCGGGCGTGACGACCCGGATGCGGCCGCCGGGTTGCAGGCAGCGAGCGGCCTCGGCGAGCATCGCGCGCCCGGAGGCGAGCGGCAGGTGCTCGATCACGTTGTCGAGGTACACGTGCGAGCACGACGCGTCTTCGAGCGGCCAGCGCGACGTCGCGTCCAGGTACAGCTTCGTGACCGCGTTGACGTTGGTGATCACCCAGCCGGGCCGTGGTGTCAGCCCGCCGATCTCGAGCTTGATCGGTCGCGGCGCGCTGCGCAGTACGCGGTTCAGCCGTGACTTCGCCAGCGGCGTGTTGACGGCCATGACGACGGGGCGCACGGCGGCTCGGACACGGGGGTGCACCCGAGCAGGTTACCGGGACGCTGCGATGAGCTCCGCGATCTGCACGGCGTTGAGCGCTGCGCCCTTGCGCAGGTTGTCGTTGCTGACGAACAACGCGAGTCCGCGTCCGCCGTCGACGGTCTCGTCCTGCCGCAGCCGGCCGACGTAACACGGATCCTGGCCGGCGGCCTGCAACGGCGTCGGCACGTCAGTGACCTCGACGCCCGGCGCGACGGCGAGCAGTTCGAGGGCGCGTTCCGGCGTGATCGGATGCTTGAACTCGGCGTTGATCGACAGCGAGTGCCCGGTGAACACAGGTACGCGCACGCACGTGCCCGCGACCTTCAGCTTCGGGATGCCGAGGATCTTGCGCGACTCGTTGCGCAGCTTCTGCTCCTCGTCGGTCTCGAACAGGCCGTCCTCGACGATCGAGCCGGCCATCGGCAGCACGTTGAACGCGATCGGACGCACGTACTTGACCGGCTCGGGGAACTGCACGGCGCGCCCGTCGTGCGTCAGCTCGGCGGCACGGTCGGCGACCTGGTGCACCTGCTTGTCCAGCTCGTCGACGCCTTCTCCGCCGCTGCCGGACACGGCCTGGAACGTCGTCGCGACGAACTTGAGCAGCTGCGCCTCGTCGTGCAGCACCTTGAGCACCGGCATCGCGGCCATCGTCGTGCAGTTCGGATTCGCGATGATGCCCTTGCGCGCGTTCGCGATCTCTTCGCCGTTCACCTCGGCGACGACGAGCGGCACGTCGGGGTCCATGCGCCAGGCCGACGAGTTGTCGATGACGAGCGCGCCGGCGGCGGCGAACTTCGGCGCTAGCTCCTTCGACGCGTACTTGCCCGCGGAGAACAAGGCGATGTCGAGCCCGGACGGATCCGCGACGTCGGCGTCCTCGACGCGGATGTCGACGCCCTCCCACGCCAGCATCGAGCCGGCCGAACGCGCCGAGGCGAAGAAACGGATCTCGTCCACGGGGAACGCCCGCTGCGACAACAGCCGCCGCATCACAGCACCGACCTGACCGGTCGCGCCGACCACACCGACCTTCATCGACCGGTACCTCCGTAGACGACGGCGTGCTCGTCTTCCGAGCCCAGCTCGAACGCGTCGTGCACCGCACGCACGGCGGTGTCGAGATCGGTGTCGCGGCACACGACGGAGATGCGGATCTCGGACGTCGAGATCATCTCGACGTTCACGCCGGCCGCGGCGAGCGCGGCGAAGAACGTCGCCGACACACCTGGGTGCGAGCGCATGCCTGCCCCGACAAGCGACAGCTTGCCGATGTGGTCGTCGTAGAGCAGGTCCTCGAAGCCGACCTGCTGCTGCACCTTCTTGAGGGCGGCCAGCGCCGTCGGCCCGTCCGTCGCCGGAAGCGTGAACGACACGTCGGTGCGTCCCGTGCCGCCCGTCGAGATGTTCTGCACGATCATGTCGAGGTTGATCTCGGCGGATGCGAGCTCCTGGAAGATCGCCGCCGCCTCGCCCGGCTTGTCCGGGACGCCGACGATGGTCACCTTCACTTCGCTGCGGTCGTGCGCGACGCCGCTGATGATCGCGTCTTCCACGGCTAGATCCTCCATGTGTCCGGCGACAGTCGTGCCGGGTCTGGTCGAGAACGACGAACGGACGTGGATGGGCACGCCGTAGCGGCGGCCGTACTCGACGCTGCGCAGGTGCAGGATCTTCGCACCGCTCGCGGCGAGTTCGAGCATCTCTTCGTAGGTGACGGTGTCGAGCCGGCGTGCGTTGGGCACGATGCGCGGGTCGGCGGAGTAGACCCCGTCGACGTCGGTGTAGATCTCGCAGACGTCGGCCTTCAGCGCGGCGGCGAGCGCGACGGCAGTCGTGTCGGAGCCGCCGCGGCCGAGCGTGGTGATGTCTTTCGTGTCCGGGCTCACGCCCTGAAAGCCGGCCACGATGGCGATGTTGCCCTCGCCGATCGAGTTCTCGACGCGGCCCGGCGTGATGTTGACGATGCGCGCCTTGCCGTGCACGGAAGTCGTCAGCACGCCGGCCTGCGAACCGGTGAACGACTCGGCCTTGTAGCCGAGCGAGTTGATCGCCATCGCGAGCAGCGCCATCGAGATGCGCTCGCCGGCCGTGAGCAGCATGTCGAACTCGCGTCCCGACGGGACGGGGACGATCTGCTCGGCGAGGTCGATCAGCTCGTCGGTCGTGTCGCCCATCGCGGAGACGACGACCACGACGTCGTGTCCGTCTCGCTTGGTGGCGACGATGCGTTCGGCGACGCGCTTGATCCGCTCGGCGTCGGCGACCGACGAGCCGCCGTACTTCTGTACGACGAGGCCCACCGGGGTTCCTTCCGCAGCGCAAGTACTTGCCGCCCAGAATACCTGGGGCAAGCACCGCAGAATTCCGCCGAGTCCGCCTCACTCACCCCGCCGACTGGTCACTTACACGCCGACTGGTCACCTATAAGTGACCAGACATGGGGGTAAGTGACCAGTCAACGTGGGAGGGCGGCGGCCGTCCGAGCTGCGGTCAGAGCGCGGCGAAGGCGGCGTCGAGGATGTCGAGGCCTTCGGCGAGCAGGTCGTCGCCGATGACAAGGGGCGGTAGGAAGCGCAGCACGTTGCCGAACGTGCCCGCCGTCAGCGTGACCAGCCCCTCGCGGTGACACGCCGCAGAGACCAGACCCGTCGTCACCGGGTCGGGCACCGTCGACCCGCCCTCGACCAGCTCGAGCGCGAGCATCGCGCCGCGGCCGCGGACGTCACCGATGACGTCGTACTTCGCCGCCAGCGCGTCCAGCCGCGGCCGCATGATCGACTCGATACGCCGGGCCGCGCCGCACAGGTCGTCGATCCGCATCGTCTCGAGCGCGGCAAGTGCCGCCGCGCACGCGACCGGGTTACCGCCGTACGTGCCGCCCAGGCCGCCGACGTGGATGCCGTCCATCAGCTCGGCCCGCCCGGTGACCGCGGCGAGCGGCAGCCCGCCGGCGATGCCCTTCGCGGTGGCGATCAGATCAGGGACGACGTTCTCGAACTCGCACGCGAACCAGTCGCCGGTGCGGCAGAACCCCGTCTGGATCTCGTCCGCGATGAACAGGATGTCGTGCTCGCGGCACCAGTCGGCGACCCGCGCGAGGAAGCCGGGCGCCGGCACGACGAACCCGCCTTCGCCCTGAATCGGTTCGACGAGCACCGCAGCCGCGTTCTGCTCGCCGACCTGCGTGTGCACGAGCGACACGAACTCGTC
>DATGFB010000159.1:0-7683 GCA_035309605.1 Jatrophihabitantaceae bacterium | reverse complement strand
TGCGTGATGTCGAGCGCGCCTACACCGTCGACCATCGAATGGTGTGTCTTGCTGATGATCGCGACACGGTCGTCGCCGAGGCCCTCCACGAGGTAGATCTCCCACAACGGCCGGTTGCGATCGAGCAGCCGCGACTGGATGCGCGCGGTGAATTCGAGCAACTGCGCGTCATTGCCGGGACGTGGCAGTGCTGATCGCCGCACGTGATACGTGATGTCGAAGTTCGGATCGTCCACCCAGATCGGGTTGGCGATGCGTCCCGGCACCTCGCGCATCTTCTGCCGATAGCGCGGCACGAGGGAGATGCGCTCTTCGAGCAGCCGGACGAGCCGGTCGTAATCGAATCCCTCCGGCGGCGGCTCGAACACCGCGAGGCCGCCGATGTGCTGCGGCGTCGTGGGGTCTTCAACATAGAAGAACGCCACGTCCGCAGACGACATCCGTTCGCTCACGCGCGTCCTCGGCTCCTGGGGGACAGAGTTCTCGATTCTCCCAGAAGCCCTTCGTGGTCCGCGCGGCGACGCGCGTCGGCCAACCGGTCAGCGCCGTCGCCGCCGTCGTTCGCTTCGACTCTCGATGCCGGTCAGGGTGCGGGCCAAGCCAACCATCGACTGGCGTAGCGGGCTCGACGGCTTCACTTCCGACAACAGCCGCCCGCCTGCGATCGCTGTGTCCAGCCCGTCGCGGTCGTACGGGAGCGTCGCTATCGGGTCGCATGCGGCGAAGCGCTGCAACACCGCGGCCGCCTCGGTGTGCGGGTCGCTGCCCGCACCGATGCGACGCGCCTTGTTGATGACGACATGCACCGGCGCAGTGACCTCCGCATCGCGCAATTCGACCAAGCCGCGCACAAGACGTTGCATGCCGACGGGGTCACACGCACCGACTGCGAGCACGACGTCAGCCGCGTCGAGCACCGCGAGGGTCGCACCGTTACGGCGCGGCGCGATCGAGTCGAACGACAGTTCCTCGTCGGACTCGATTGCGAAGGCACAATCGACGACCGTCCAGTCCGCGAGCTCACGCGCTGCACTGAGCACCGCCGTCACGCCCGATGCGCGGATCTCGGGCCACCGCTCGGCCAGCGGGATACCGGTGAGCACCCGCAGCAGGGGTGAGATCTGCCAGGCGAGCGCGGCCAGCCCGCGCCCGTCCAGGCGCCGGGTGCCGGCCGTCCGGCATGCGGCGGCCAACCCCGGCGACTCGTCCAGCAGGCCGAGCACGGTGGCCAGGCTGCCGCCGTACACGTCGGCATCGATCAGCAGCGCGGCGGCGCCCAGCCGCGAGATCTCGTCGGCCAGCCCCGTTGCGACCGTCGTGCGGCCGGGTGCTCCGGCCGGGCCCCACACCGCGACGACCGACCCGGACCGCGCCGGCACGAACGCGCCGATCGCATCGTTCCCCGCGTCGTCGAGGCTGTTGCCAGCGACCGGGCCGCCGGCCACACCGGCAAACGACCGCGCGATGCGCGAAGCGTCCATGCGGTCGGTGCCGTCCGTGCCGTCCATGCCACCGGACACCGCCTCGCGCACCACACCGGCAACAACCCGCGGGTCGGCGTCGGCGCTGACAAGGGCATCGACACCCATCGCGCGCATGCGGTTCTCGGCCTCGACGTCGCCGCGCGGGACGACGCCGATCGCAACGGTGTCGGCGGCACGCAGCCGGTCGATGCTGTCGGCGTCGAGCTTGCGCAACGACCCGTCGATCAGCGCGGCACGACCGTGTCCGGCGCCCGCGATCGACAACAGCTCGACCACGTCGACGCAACGGCGCGCAACTGCCACGCCGAGCTCGTCGCGCTCGAAAGCGCGCACGATCGCCGCCTCCCACGGCGCCCCCGCGGCCGCGATCAGGAGCGTGATCTTCACTTCTTGGCGCGGCACGAATCGAGGTCGACGAGATCTGCCGCGTCATCGGCATCTCCGCGCAGCCGGCCGGCGCGCAGCACGGCACCGTCGACCGCCATCGCATCGATCACTCGACGTGCCAGATCAGTTGGCAGCTCGACGACGAGTGACACACCCTGCGCAGAACCGAACGAGCGTGTTGAGCTGTCATGTACGGCCTGCACCGTCACATCCGCCAGGACGACCGTTGCGGGACAAGCCGGCGACGACAGCCAGATCTCGACGCGGTCGCCGGCCGCGACCTTTGGCGCCGCGTCGGGACCGAACGGTATGACGACCGACGTCGTCGGCGGGGGCAGATCGAGCGCCGCGCCAGGCACCAGTTCACCGCGCACGACGTCCCTGTTGAGCTGCCGCCCGACAGCGGCACCGATATCGGTGAGGTAGTTCGCTGCGCCGCCGGGCACCGCAGCGCGCGCATAGCCGAGCTCGTCGCGAGTCAGGACCGAGCCGCGGTGCAGGTCGGCGCTGAACTCGACGACCCGGGTACGTGCGTCGGCGCCGGCGACGACTCGCGCGCCGAGCAGCATGGAACCGAGCACGAGCAGCAGCCCGATCACGAGTCGGACGTCGAGCCAGCTCGGCACCCGCACGCGCCGGGGCACGGGAGATGTGGCGGTCACGGCGGACATAGTTCCGGATTTGCACAAATCCGGGTGAGCGGTGCACGAGCCCTGTGGACGAGCCGGTTCCGTCCACAGGCTGTCACAATGAAGGACACGGGCCTGCTGCTGAAAGGGACGATCCGCGGGAATGGCCACGCAACGCTTCCTCACGCTCGCTGACGTCGCCGAGGTGCTCAATATCTCGGCGTCGCAGACGTATGCCCTGGTGCGTAGCGGTGACCTCGAGGCGATCAAGGTCGGTGGCCGTGGCCAGTGGCGGGTCGAGCGCGAGAAGCTCGAGAGCTATATCGAGCGCATGTACGACCAGACCAAGCAGTTCGTCGCGGACCACCCGTTCATCGATGCCGCTGACGCCGGTGACGCCGCCGGCGCGACTGGTGCCACGGGCGCGCCCACGACCTGATCCGCTCACGTCGTTGCCCGTCGCACTGCGGCAAGGGCGCCGACCGCCACCACCGCAACGTCCACCACGTCTGCGCGCCGCCGCGCCTCGCCCGCGGCGTGCACGGCCACCTCGACGAAGTCGGCACCGACCCGATCGATCGTGCCGCTGATCGTCGTGCCGTCGACGAGGTGCAGCAACGCCGCCGAGCGATCGCGGGCGATCCCGCGCAGCACGTGACGCACCCCGAGCCGACTCGCCACCGATCCCGCGGGTAACGCGTCCAACGTACGACGGCGCACGCCACCCGCAACGAGCAGCGCCGCTAGAGGAACCAACGCCTCGCGGGCCGACCCCTCGTCCATCAGCAGCCAGTCCGTGCCGACCTGCGCGAGCCGGCCTGCGACCACAACGCCCCCCGCGCAGCGCAACCGCACTGGCCGACCGACCGTCGCGGCGAGCCGGTCGCGTAGCGCAACCGACCCGGTCTCGATGCGGGTGCGGTCGGCGACGTCCACGTCGCGCTCGATTCGCTCGAGCGCCTCCGCCTGTGCGGTCAGGTCGGCAAAGAGGGCTTCCCAGCGCACCGAGCCACCTCCATATGTGCGGAGCCGTCGACACAGCCAGTCATGAGATCTTTCAGGGCTTGACGGACCGTTGTCTGCAGATCTATAAACGCAAACGACATCAAATGCAAGGAAACATCTTATGAAACTGGCTCCTGTCACTCGGCTCGCCGCGACGCTGTCTGCAGACATCGGGCTCCTTGCGCTGACCAGGCCGAACCTGGGTCAATTCGTCCGCGAGCTGTCGGCGCCGCACGAGGCGGTGCGCCGGGCCGGTGCCGACGCCGTCGCCGCACACGTCGCCACGGGAGCGTTGTGCGGCGTGCTGTGCTGGCTGGCACTCGGTCTGACCGCAGCGCTGCTCGCGTACGTGCCCGGTGCGCTCGGGGCTTGGGCGCGCCGCACGAGTTGCCTGGTGCTGCCCGCGACCATGCGCCGCTTCGTCGCGGGTGCTGCCGGGCTCGGCGTGTTCGTCGCGCCGGTCTCGGCACTGGCCGGCACCGCTGCGGCGGCACCGCTCCCATCGCCGCTCGTGCCGATCAGCGCACCGTCATCCGGCGGGCAACTGCCCGCACCGGTGATCCCTGCGGTGCGACCTCCGGTATCGACCGGTAGCCCGCCGACCGCGGTGATCGTGCGCCCCGGCGACTCGCTGTGGCGCATCGCGGCGCGCAGCCTCGGCGACACGGCCACACCGGCGGCGATCGCAGCGACGTGGCCTTCCTGGTACGCCGCAAACCGTGCCGTCATCGGCGGCGATCCCGCCCTGCTCTCCCCCGGCCAGGTGCTGCGGCCACCCGAGGCAACGTCATGACCGCGATCGCCGCCGTCCCGCGCGCCGCCGAGGGCCGGCTGATCACCGTACGGCCGGCACCTCGGCGTGAACCTCCGTTCGACGACGAGCGTGCGCATCGCTCTGCGCTCGGTGTTCTCGACTGCCCGCTACCGTTCCCGGAGCCGCTGCACCCCGAGCCCGCGCCGCCGCTGCACACCAGGCTCGATCCGGATCTGCCCGAGCCGGCGCGATGGGCGCGCGGCCTGCTCATCGGCATCATCGAGACCGCGAAGGGGCATCGGGCACCTCAACAGCTGCTGCATCTGTTCAGCGCCGTGGTGGCCATGCGGGTCGGCTCCGACGTCGCGACCACGGGTCGCGGCCGCAAGCCGCACTGGCTGCACGCGGCGACGGTGCGCACCGTGCGTGCGACGCAGCCGTGTCAGGGCGTCGCCGAAGTCGCCGCCGTGCTCGACGTTCGCGGGCGGGTCCATGCCGTCGCGATGCGCATCGAACGGCGCGACGGACAATGGCGCTGCACGCAGCTACAGCTCGGCTGACCTCGGTCAGCGGCGGCGGCCCCGGTTGCCGCCGCGGTTGCCGCGACTGCCGCGGTTGGGGTTGGCCGAGCGCGCCTGCTGGCGGCGCGCGGTCGCCGAGCCCGGGCTCGCCGCCGCCTTCTGGCCCTCCGCGTCCGCCGTCTGCACCGACGGCGAATCGGAGCCGAGTTCCGGCGCGCTGTACACGAGCGGTCGCTTCGGGGTGTCGCGCTCGAGGCCCTTCGCGCGGATGTGCGGCGCCGCGCCGTTGCCGGCCGCGGCATCGGCCGGCTCGTCCTCGGGTTCGGCTGCCGGGGCGAGCTGGCTCAGATCCAGCTGCGGCAAGGCTTCGGTCTCGGACGTCGCTACGGCGGCGGCCTGCGGCGCGCCGGGCTCCTCGACCTGCACCTCGAGGTTGAACAAGAAGCCGACCGATTCTTCCTTGATCGCTTCCATCATCGCGGTGAACATGTCGAAGCCCTCGCGCTGGTATTCGACCAGCGGGTCGCGTTGTGCCATGGCGCGCAGGCCGATGCCCTCTTGCAGGTAGTCCATCTCGTACAGGTGCTCGCGCCACTTGCGGTCGAGCACCGACAACAGCACACGGCGCTCGAGCTCGCGCAACACCTCAGCACCGAGGTCTTCCTCGCGCTGGTCGTACGCGGACTGTGCATCGGCGATCAGCTCTTCGAGCAGGAACTCGCGGGTCAGATCGGTCTTCTCACCACCGGCCTGGTCGATCGCCTCCTGGATGGTCAACGAGATCGGGTACAGCGTCTTCAACGCCGTCCACAACTGCTCGAGATCCCACTCCTCGGCATAGCCGCCAGCGGTGGCGCCGTCGACGTACGCCGTGATGACGTCGTCGATCATCGGCCGGATCTGGTCGCTGAGATCGACGCCGTCGAGCACCTGACGCCGCTCGTCGTAGATGACCGTGCGCTGCTTGTTGAGCACCTCGTCGTACTTGAGCACGTTCTTGCGGATCTCGAAGTTCTGCTGCTCGACCTGCGACTGCGCGGACTGGATCGCGCGCGACACCGTGCGGTTCTCGATCGGCACGTCCTCGGGCAGGCGCAACAGGTTCATCATCGCGGCGACGCGCTCACCGTTGAACCGGACCATCAGGTCGTCGCCGAGCGAGAGGTAGAAGCGCGACTCACCCGGGTCGCCCTGCCGGCCGGACCGGCCGCGCAGCTGGTTGTCGATGCGTCGCGATTCGTGCCGCTCGGTGCCGAGCACGTACAGACCGCCGAGCTCGACGACCTCCTCGTGCTCCTTGGCCACGTCGGCCTTCGCCTTGTCGAGCGCCTCGGGCCACGCGGCCTCGTACTCCTCGGGCGTCTCGTCCGGGCTGAGGCTGCGCTCGCGCAGTGCGATGTCGGCGGCGAACTCGGGGTTGCCACCCAGCATGATGTCGGTACCGCGACCGGCCATGTTCGTGGCGATCGTGACCGCGCCCTTGCGTCCCGCGACCGCGATGATCGCGGCCTCGCGCGCATGCTGCTTCGCGTTCAGCACCTCGTGCGGGATGCCCTTGCGCAGCAGCAGCGACGACAACCGCTCGGACTTGGCGACACTCGCCGTGCCGACGAGCACCGGCTGGCCGGCCTCGTGCCGTTCGGCGATGTCGTCGATGACCGCACCGAACTTCGCGTCCTCGGTCTTGTAGATGAGGTCGGTCTCGTCGCCGCGGATCATCGGCATGTTCGTGGGGATCGGGATGACACCCAGCTTGTAGATCTGGTGCAGCTCGGCCGCCTCGGTCTGCGCGGTACCGGTCATCCCGGAGAGCTTCTCGTAGAGCCGGAAGTAGTTCTGCAGCGTGATGGTGGCCAGCGTCTGGTTCTCCTGCTGGATCTGCACGCCTTCCTTCGCCTCGATGGCCTGGTGCATGCCCTCGTTGTAGCGGCGGCCGTGCAGGACGCGCCCGGTGAACTCGTCGACGATCAGCACCTCGCCGTCGTTGACGATGTAGTCGCGGTCGCGCTTGAACAACTCTTTGGCCTTGAGCGAGTTGTTCAGGTAGCCGACCAGCGGTGTGTTGGCCGCCTCGTAGAGGTTGTCGATGCCGAGCTGGTCCTCGACGAACGCCACACCTTCCTCGGTCACGGCGACGGTGCGCTTGCCCTCTTCGACCTCGTAGTGCTCGTCACGGCGCAGCCGCGGGGCGATGCGCGCGAACTCGAGGTACCAGCGCTGGTTCTCCTCAGCCGGCCCGCTGATGATGAGCGGCGTACGCGCTTCATCGATCAGGATCGAGTCCACCTCGTCGACGATCGCGTAGTGGTGCCCGCGTTGCACGAGATCGTCGAGCGACCACGCCATGTTGTCGCGCAGGTAGTCGAAGCCGAACTCGTTGTTCGTGCCGTACGTGATGTCGGCGCCGTACGCGGCCCTGCGCTTCTCGGGCGGCAGGTCGTTGAGGATCTTGCCGACGCTCAGGCCGAGGAAGCGGTGCACCCGGCCCATCCAGTCGGCGTCGCGGCCGGCGAGGTAGTCGTTGGTGGTCACCACGTGCACGCCGTCGCCGGTGAGCGCGTTCAGGTAGGCCGGGAGCGTGGAGACCAGCGTCTTGCCCTCACCGGTCTTCATCTCGGCGATGTTGCCCAGGTGCAGGGCGGCGCCGCCCATCAGCTGCACCTTGTAGTGGAACTGGCCGAGGGTGCGGCGGGCGGCCTCGCGTACCACCGCGAAGGCCTCGGGCAGCAGGTCGTCGAGGGTCTCGCCGTCGCCGTAGCGTTCCTTGAACGTGTCGGTGAGCGCGCGCAACTCGGCATCGGTGAGCTCGACGTAGTCCTCTTCGAGCGTCTCGATGTGATCGGCGATCGCGGACAGCCGACGGACGATCTTGCCCTCGCCGGCGCGGAGAATCTTGGCTAGAA
>DATGFB010000158.1:0-4834 GCA_035309605.1 Jatrophihabitantaceae bacterium | reverse complement strand
TGCAGCGTCTGCGCGCCGATCACGATCGTGTAGTTGGTGAAGTTGTGCTCGTGCGGGCTGAACCCGCCGAGGTTCGTGCCACGGAACAGGCCGAGCAGGGTGAGCGGGTCGACGTCTCGGCACCAGGCGACGCCGTGCTCGCGGTAGCTGGGGAACGCCATGTCCTGCGGCTTCAGGGCGCGGCCGGCGCCGATCTGCGCGGCCTCCTGCCCGAGCAACGACGCCCACAGGCCGAGTTCGCCTTGGCGTTGCAGTGCAATGGCTTCGGAGTCGATGCGCCGCACGAGGACGAGGTCGCGGTATAGCGATGCGATCTCGTCGTCGGTGATATCGAGGGGGTAGTCCGGATGATGGACCCGATGGCCCTCCGGTGTGAGGAGCTGGACCATGTCCGGCTCCGCATGGACGTGCTCGCTCATGCTGCGACCTCGCTATGTCGGCGCCCGAGTGGGATTGCCACGCGGGGCGTTGCTGCGAACGGCTCAGGTTGCCTGCGTTGCTACAGGGGTGGCGCAGCACCGCAGTTACCCAGGGGTTCCTACCATATCCGTGATCGGCGTCACCCCGGCGGCACTCAAGCCAGTTCGGCGGGCAGCGGTTCGTCGTGCAGGACGGACAAGCGCGACACAGCGCGGGTAAGTACGACGTACAGCCGGCGTAGTCCGACGAGCCGGGTCGCTTCGGCCGCGACGATCGCCGCGGGCTCGACGACGATCACGGAGTCGAACTCGAGACCCTTCGCGACGCTCGCGTGCACCAGACTGATGCGCTGGTCGCCGTCGGTGTCGTCCGTCTCGAACGCGATGCCGGCTGCCTCGAGCTCGTGTGCGACCGTCCGCGCCGCCGGATCCGCGACGATCACACCGATCGAGCCGGGTGTGGCGAGGCAGCGGCGCACCTCGTCGACCAGCTCGGCCCGCGGCGCGAAGTGCAGTGCGTCGACGCCGCGTCGCACCGACGTGGCCGCCGCGACTCCGTCGGCGATGTGCGGGAGCAACTTGTTCGCGACGTCGAGCACCGCACCGGGGACGCGATAGCCCGCGGTGAGCGGCCGAACGGATGCACCGTCGTGGCCGAGGTGATGCAGCGTGGCCGGCCAGTCGCCGATCGCCCACGGTGTGGTTGCCTGCGCGAGATCGCCGAGCACGGTGACGGACCCGAGCGGGCAACGTCGTGCGATCGCGCGGCACTGCATGGCGGACAGGTCCTGCGCTTCGTCGACGACGACGTGCACGTAGGTCGGCACACCGTCCAGCAGGCCCGCGAGTTCGTCGAGCAGCACGGTGTCGGCGGCGCTCCACCGTGCCGTGCGCAGCGAACGGGGCATCGCCCGCGCCAGTGCAACGCGTTCGTCCGCACTCAGCGTCGGCGCGCAGCGACGCCGGAACTCCTCGTCCGACCAGAGCCGCGCGAGCAGTTCGTCAGGCCGCAGTGCGGGCCACACCTCGTCGACGAACGCGCGCACCTGCGGCGATCGTGCGACCTTGACGGTCTCGGCGTCGGTCGGCGCCCCGCCTGCGTCCTCACGCTGGCGTCGCACGTCTTCGGCGATCTGCATGCGCAGCCGATCGCGTGCGGTGTTCCACCGCAGGCCCTCGTCGAGCGCACGGCGTGCGTCGTCGACGTAGCGGCGCAGGTGGTGCGCACCGACGCGGTAACGCTTCGTGCCGACGATCGAGACGATGTCATCGCTCGGTTTGGAGACGTGCGACAGCACGGCCCGGCGCAGGACGTCCGCCATGCGTACGTCGCCCTTGAGCACGGCGACGTCCACCGGCTCGTCCTCCACGACCGCCGACGTGCCGACGAGCTCGGCGACGGTGGTCTGCGCGATGCCACCTTCGCCGAGCGACGGGAGCACTTGTCCGATGTAGTGCAGGAACGCCTGGTTCGGCCCGACGACGAGCACCCCGGTGCGCCGCAGCCGCTCCGGATACGTGTAGAGCAGGTACGCCGCGCGGTGCAAGCCGACCGCCGTCTTGCCGGTGCCCGGCGCGCCTTGGATGCACAGCGACGTGTCGAGATCGGCGCGCACGAGATCGTCCTGGTCGGGCTGGATCGTCGCGACGATGTCGCGCATCGGCCCCACACGGGGACGTTCGATCTCCTCGCGCAGGAGCTCGGATGCGAGGCCGAGCGTCTCACCGCGATCGAGGTGCTCGTCCTCGTACGACGTCAGCACGCCGTCGGAGAAACCGAAGCGGCGGCGCAGGCGCACGTGCATGTTGTCGGCGGACGTCGCTCGGTAGAACGCGCGCGAGACCGGTGCCCGCCAGTCGATGACGACGGGATCGCCGTTGTCGTCGCGGATGTGACGCCGGCCGAGGTGGAACGTCTCGACGTCGCGGTCGATGCGGCCGAAGAACGGCGGCGCGTCGGGGTCGGCGGTGAGCGCCCGGATGCGCGCGGCTCGCATCCGGCCGAGGGACTGGCTGGCGAGCTCATCGACGCCGTAGTCGGCGATCGCGTCGGCGCTGCGTTGCATCGCGAGCAGGCACGCACGGGCCACGTCGAGATGGCGACGCTCGGCCTGCAGCACCGGATCGTCGGTCACGGTTGGTTCACGTTACGGGCCGCACCAAGCCGATTTCGAGCCGCCGCGCACCGGCTGCCAAGCTTGCGCGTGTGAGCGAGATCGAACAGGTCGCCAGCCGGGAGGTGTATCGCAACGCGTGGCTGCGCGTGCGTGAGGACGAGATCTCGTACGCGGACGGGTCGGCCGGGTTGTACGCCGTCGTCGAGAAGCAGGACTTCGTGACCGTCGTGCCGTGGACCGGCGACGGTTTCTGGATCGTGCAGCAGTACCGCTATCCGGTCGGTGTGCGCGCGTGGGAGTTCCCGCAGGGCGGCTGGTCGGCCGGCCATGCGGAGGGCACCATGGCCGAGCTCGCCGCCGCCGAGCTCGCCGAGGAGACCGGGCTGCGCGCCGGCTCGCTACGCCGCCTCGGCCGGCTCTACGCGTCCTACGGCTTCTGTTCGCAATCGTTCGAGGTGTTCCTCGCGACCGACCTGCGCGAGGGCGAGCCGAGCCGCGAGGTCAGCGAACAGGACATGGTGCACCGCTGGGTGAGCGACGCCGAGCTGCGCGCGATGCTGCGTTCGGGCGAGTTCCCCGACTCGCACAGCTGCGCGTCGCTCGCGCTGTTCGACGAGCTCAGGCGTCGAGACGGAGCCTGAGCGCTTCGAGCTCGTCGCGCAGTGACGTCGGCAGCTGCCCGCCGATCTTGTCGAACCACTCCTCGATGAGCGGCAGCTCGGCGCGCCACTCCGCGGCATCGACCGTGAGCGCGGTCGCGAGCTCGCCGGGCGTCATCGACAGCCCGTCGGTGTCGAGCGCCTCCGGTGTGGGCACGCGCCCGATCGGCGTGTCGACCGCCGCGGCCTTGCCCTCGATGCGTTCGAGCGCCCACTTGAGCACGCGGATGTTCTCGCCGAAGCCCGGCCAGGAGAACTTGCCCTCCGCGTCCCGGCGGAACCAGTTGACGTAGAAGATCTTGGGCAGCTTGGCCGCGTCCGCGCTCTTGCCGACCTCGATCCAGTGCGCGAAGTAGTCGCCGGCGTTGTAGCCGATGAACGGCAGCATCGCCATGGGATCACGGCGCACGACACCGACCGCGCCCGTGGCAGCCGCGGTCGTCTCGGACGAGAGCGTGGCGCCCATGAACACGCCGTGCTGCCAGTCACGCGCCTCGGTGACGAGTGGGACGGTGTCGCGCCGCCGGCCGCCGAAGAAGATCGCGTCGAGCGGTACGCCGTTCGGGTCGTCCCACTCGGGTGCCTTGGTGTCGCACTGCGCGATCGGTGTGCAGTAGCGCGAGTTCGGGTGCGAGGACAGCTCGCCGGCCGACGCAAGCTCGCGACCGCCGCCATCGACTCCGCTCGGCGTCCAGTCGCGGCCCTTCCAGTCGATGAGGTGCGCGGGCGGCTGGCCCATGCCCTCCCACCAGATGTCGCCGTCGTCGGTCAGCGCGACGTTCGTGAAGATCGAGTTGCCCTTCGCGATGGTGCGCATCGCGTTCGGGTTGGTGTGGAAGTCGGTGCCGGGCGCGACGCCGAAGAAGCCGTTCTCGGGGTTGACCGCGTAGAAACGCCCGTCGTCGCCGACGCGGATCCACGCGATGTCGTCACCGATCGTCTCGAGCTTCCAGCCCGGGATGGTCGGTTCGAGCATGGCGAGGTTGGTCTTGCCGCACGCGCTCGGGAACGCCGCGGCGATGTAGTAGGTCTTCTGCTCCGGCGAGGTGAGCTTCGCGATGAGCATGTGCTCGGCGAGCCAGCCCTCGTCGCGTGCCTTCACCGAAGCGATGCGCAGCGAGTAACACTTCTTGCCGAGCAGCGCGTTGCCGCCGTAACCCGAGCCGTACGACCAGATGAGCCGCTCCTCGGGGAAGTGCACGATGTACTTCGTGTCGTTGCACGGCCATGCGACGTCCGCTTCGCCGGACTCGAGCGGCGCACCGACCGAGTGCAGACCCGGCACGAAGTCGCGCTCGTCGGTGAACAGTTCGAGCGCCTTGCGGCCGAGGCGGGTCATGATGTGCATCGACGCGACGACGTAGGGCGAATCGGTGATCTCGACACCGAGCATCGGCTCGTCGGCGGTGAGCGGGCCCATGCAGTACGGCAGGACGTACATCGTGCGGCCGCGCATCGAGCCGCGGAAGCGCTCGACGAGGATGGCCTTCATGTCGTCCGGGTCCATCCAGTTGTTCGTGGCGCCGGCGTCGCGCGGGTCACGGCTGCAGATGAACGTGCGGTCCTCCACGCGCGCGACGTCGGTCGGGTCGGACGCGCAGTGGAACGAGTTGGGCTTCTTGCTCGGGTTCAGCCGCGT
>DATGFB010000157.1:0-3551 GCA_035309605.1 Jatrophihabitantaceae bacterium | reverse complement strand
GGCGCAAGCGCCACTGGTGCAGATGGTGGAAGCCACGCACCGACTCGGGCCGGCGCGCCTTGAGCGAGTAGCGCTCGTCCTCGCGCAATGCCTCGGACATGACCCGGTCGACGAGGATCCATCCCGGCCGGCACAGCGACGTGAGCCGGCTCGCGATGTTGACCGTCGAGCCGTACACGTCACCCCAGCGGCTGACCACCGGTCCGGCGGCGAGCCCGATGCGCAGCGGCGGCAGCCGGTCGTCGTCTGCGGCGGCTTGCTGGAGGTCTATCGCGATGTCGGCCGCGCTCGGTGCGTTGTCGGCGATGAACAGCACTTCGTCGCCGAGCGCCTTGACGATGCGCCCGTTGTGCTCGGCCACGATGTCGGTCGCGGTCGACTCGAACGCCTCGAGCAGGTCGCGCAGCTCCGCCTCGGTGGCTTTGCGGGTCAGTGTCGTGAAGCCGGACATGTCCGCGAATCCGATCGCACTCCACGCTTCGCCGGTCATGGCGGTCCCGACGGACGCGATTCGCGAGAAGTACGCGGCGAGCTGCCTGCGCCACACGTAGGCCTGCAGCCACTCGAGCACGGGCAGCAACTCGTCGAGCAGCCGCAGCACCTCGCCCTCGTCCTGCAACAACTCGGGGTGCTCGGCGAGCAGCTCGGTGAGCAGCCGGCCCTGCCACTCCGCGAGACGCGAGAACGTCTGACCGATCATGCGCGTCATCGCGACGAGCATCTGGTCGTCACCGAGACCGAAGGAGGTGAGCACACCGGTCTTGCGCAGTGCGTCGACATCGCCGTCGGTGAACATGAGGGCGTCGTCGCTCTCTACGGTCGCGAACCCGAGCGCACGCCACAGGCGGCGCGCGTCGTCGAGCGGCACGCCGGACTCCCGCGCGACCTCGACGCGGTTGTACTTGCGCGGCCCGCGCAGCAACAGATTCTCGACGTGCTCTACGAGCGCGCCGACGTCCACACTCGCAGAGACCTGCTCGGCGACGTCGTCGTCGGATTCGGCCCGAGTCATGTGCCGTTCCGGCGGCGTTCGGAGTTCACGTGGTGTGCACGATAAGGACGTCGATCGAGCTGTGCCTCGCGACATCGAGGGGCACGGACCCGATGATGCGACCGGCCAACGTGTTGAGTCCGCGGTTGCCGACTACGAGCAGGTCGGCCTTCGAGTCGGTGACGACTTTCTGCAGGACGTCCGCCGGCTTGCCCTGCACGACGACGGTGTCGACCTTGGTCGCGCCCGCCGCCGTAGCTCGATCGCGGGCGCGGCTGACGGTGTCCTCGGCGGGGGCCGATCCCACGACCTGGTAGGCCGCGTCGGGGCCGAGCACGTCCTGTGCACGCGCGACGTCACGGTCGGGCATCGGCTCGAAGGCACACGCTATGAGGAGCGTTGCGTCAGAATCGCGGGCGAGACTCGCCGCGCGGTCGACGGCGCGAAACGACGTCTCGGAGCCGTCGGTGCCTACGACCAACGTGGTGTAACCACCCATTGGGCGACCTCCTCGCGATGGACAACCAGACGCGACCCTATCGGCCGAAGCCGGACAGCGTCACCGCAGTTGCGAGCGCAGCCAGGGTCGCCTCTGCGCCTTTGTCTTCGGACGAGCCCGGCAAGCCCGCGCGATCGAGCGCCTGCTTCTCGTCGTCGCAGGTGAGCAGCCCGAACCCGACCGGCACGCCGGTGCGTTCCGCGACCGACGTAAGGCCGACGGTCGCGGCTGTGCACACGTAGTCGAAGTGTGGTGTGCCACCGCGGATCACGACGCCGAGCGCGACAATCGCGTCGAAGCCGGCGTCGGCCAGACGGGCGGCGGCCACCGGCAACTCGAACGCACCGGGGACGCGCAGTTCGGTCACGTCGTCGACACCGCAGTCGCGCAACGCGCGGCGCGCGCCGTCGAGCAGGCCGTCCATGATCGTCGCGTGCCACTGCGCGGCAATCACGCCGACGCGGAGCCCTTCGGCGCCGTCCACCCGCTTCAGTTCCGGCGCGCCGTCCTTCATGCCGGCGCCTCGCCCTCGGCCAGATCCAGATCGTGACCCATACGGTCACGCTTGGTCTCGAGGTAGCGCAGGTTCTCCGGATTGGCGTGCACCGGCAGCGGCACCCGTCCACTGATGCGCAGGCCGTAGCCCTCGAGACCGGCGCGCTTGGCCGGGTTGTTCGTCAGCAGGCGCATCGAGTGGATGCCGAGGTCGACGAGGATCTGCGCGCCGGTGCCGTAGTCGCGCGCGTCGGCGGGCAAGCCGAGTTCGAGGTTCGCATCGAGCGTGTCGGAGCCGGCGTCCTGCAGTTGGTAGGCCTGCAGCTTGTGCAGCAAACCGATGCCGCGCCCTTCGTGGCCGCGGATATAGAGGACGACGCCGCGTCCTTCGCGTGCGACGGCGGCGAGCGCCGCGTCCAGTTGCGGGCCGCAGTCACAGCGCAGTGATCCGAAGACGTCACCTGTGAGGCATTCGGAGTGCACGCGTACGAGTACGTCCTCGCCCTCGCCGACCTCGCCGAACACGAACGCGACGTGCTCGCGTTCGTCATAGCTCGACGCGTAACCCACTGCAGTGAACTCGCCGTATCTCAACGGCACGCGCGCGGACGCGACGCGTTCGACGAGCCGTTCGAAGCGACGCCGGTATGCGATCAGATCAGCGATCGAGACCAGCGCGAGGTCGTGCTCGTCGCAGAACACGCGCAGCTCGTCGCCGCGCGCCATGCCGATCGGGTCCTTCTCGCTGACGACTTCGCACAGCACGCCGGCCGGCTTGAGCCCGGCCAGCACAGCGAGGTCAACCGCGGCTTCGGTGTGGCCGGGCCGGCGCAGTACGCCGCCGTCCTTCGCGCGCAGCGGGACGACGTGACCAGGACGCGAGAAGTCGGCGGCCGTCGACGCCGGGTCGGCGAGCAGCCGGATCGTGTGGGCGCGGTCGCTGGCCGAGATGCCGGTGGACACTCCCTCGCGCGCGTCGACAGTGACCGTGTAGGCGGTGCCCCGGCGGTCCTGGTTGACGCGGAACATGGGCGGCAGATCGAGGCGATCGGCCTCGGCTTCGGTGATCGGCACGCAGATGTAACCCGAGGTGTAGCGCACCATGAACGACACGAGCTCAGGCGTGGCGAGCTCGGCCGCGAAGATCAGGTCGCCCTCGTTCTCGCGATCCTCGTCGTCGATGACGACGACGGCCTTGCCCGACTTGATGTCGGCGACCGCTCGCTCGATCGAATCCAGCCGCAGCGTCGTGGTCATGAACGCACATCCATCAGCCGTGCGACGTACTTCGCGAGCACGTCCACCTCGAGGTTGACCGAGTCGCCCGGTTGCTTCACGCCGAGCGTCGTCGCTCGCAACGTTTCGGGAATGAGCCCGACCTCGAACCAGTCGGCACCCACTGCACTCACTGTGAGCGACACGCCGTCGACGGCGATCGACCCCTTCTCGGCGACGTAGCGCGCGAGCTCGGCGGGCAGTCCGAACCGCAACGAGTCCCACGCGTCGCCAGGAGTGCGCGAAACGACGACGCCGGTGCCGTCGACGTGGCCCTGCACGATGTGCCCG
>DATGFB010000156.1:0-5461 GCA_035309605.1 Jatrophihabitantaceae bacterium | reverse complement strand
AAGACCTACGGCACCGTGTTCTCGAACTCGCACACGCCAATGATCGCGCACACGGCCGATGACAGCCTCTCGATCTACACCGGCCTGTACGGCGACCGGCACGGCCAAGGCCTGTCCAACTCGTACAAGACCTACAACCCGGACGGCAGCACCGACCCGGCGGCGTCGTTCGCCTACTGGACGAGCCCGGTGCAAGACACCCAGAAGCCCGCGCCGACGGCCGGGCACGACACCGCGCCGACCATGGCGTACTCGGCGACCACCCCTCCCACGCCGAACACCGGCCAGCAGACTCCCGCGCCGTGGGTTCCGTTCACGCGTGCCGGCTGCTCGGTCGGTGACTTCTCGACGGCGAACATGGTGCTCGAGAACACCGGTGTCGACCTACCCGCCGTGTTCGGCGCCGGCTCGCCCGAGGTCGCGCAGAACGCGGCTGACTCCGATTCGTTCAAGGACGCGGAGGTCGCCGACTACGTCGGCGTGGCCGTGCACTGCGCGCAGGGCGACGCGATCTGTGCGAACGCGCAGGGCGTGAAGTTCGGCCAGACCACGCCCACTCCAACGGCGGTCACGGACCAGCTCCCGACCGAGCCGGGCGGCTACACCGGCTACCAAGGGCTGTTCGGTGCGCGCTACGTCGCACCGCAGCTGGGCGCGGGCACGCCGAACGTGACGCACAACGGCTACGAGGTGACGAACGCGGCCGGCAACCTCGTCGACGAGGCCGGCAACCAGATCAACGGGGCGTTCCTGACCAACCACCCCGGATTCCCCGGCTTCAGCCCGACGCCGTCGCAGACGCTGGCCTACATGGCCGACATGCAGGAATCCGGCATCCCGGTGACGTACGGCTACATCTCCGACCTGCACGAGCGCAAGGCAGGCACGAGCGGCTGCACGACGGCGACCGCGACGGGCAGCGGCAAGCCGCTCGGCCCCGGTGACGCGTGCTACGTCAACAACGCGAAGGCCTACGACCAGGCGTTCGAGACGTTCTTCCAGCGCCTTGCTTCCGACGGGATCACGCCGGCGAACACCGAGTTCGTGATCAGCGCGGAGGAGAACGACCAGTTCTCCGGCGCCAGCGTGACCAGCCCGAACCCGCCGACCCCGGCCGGCTGCGACGGCGTCACGGTCGCGTGCAATTACGCCGGCGGGACGAACCCGCAGGTCGGTGAGCTCGCCGCCAACATCAAGGGGCTGCTCTCGACGACATCGAGCAGCGGCACGCCGTTCGACATCGAGCCGCAGGGCGCCGCGATCTATGTGCACGGTCAGCCCGCGGCCAACGACCCGAGCGTGCGCCAGCTCGAACGCGACACCGCGACGATGACCGGCAGCAACCCGTTCGACGGCAACTCGAACGAGCCGATCACGAAGTACCAGGCGGGCGCGCTCGAAGAACGCGTCCTGCACATCGCCACGTCCGACCCACTGCGCACGCCGACGTTCACGCTGTTCCCGATGCCCGACTACTTCTTCGGGACGAGCGGAGCCAACGTCGCGGTCAACAGCAGCTTCGCGTGGGACCACGGCTATTACAGCCCGAACATCGACGTGACGTGGTCGGCGTTCGCCGGTCCCGGTGTGGCCAACCTCGGAGTCGACGGGCCGCAGCCTGATCAGAGCAACGAGTCGCACGACCCGAACTCGCTCAACACGGTGCCGCAAGCGAGCACGGTCGGCACCTGGGTCGAGGAGACCGATCTTCGGCCGACGCTGCTGCACCTGGTGGGCTTGACCGACGACTACCAGACCGACGGTCACGTGATCACGCGGGCGCTCACCTCGGTGCCGGGCGCCTTGCAGGGCCTGGACGACGTGTTGGCTGCCTACGACCAGATCAACTCGAGCGTCGGGCAGTTCGCGACCGACACGCTGTTCGCCGACAGCGCCGCACTGGCCAGCGGATCGGCGTCGGACGATTCGAGGTACGCGGCCGAGCAGACCGCGCTCGCCGAACTCGTCACCGAGCGCGACCAGCTCGCCACGCAGATCAAGCAGATGCTGGCGGCCGCGACCGACGGCGTGCACCCGAACCGCGGACAGGTGCAGTCGAGTCTCGTCCGGGCGCACAACATTCTTCGGCAGGCCGACCAGTTGGCAGCGACTGCCTAGCGACTGCCTCCTGAGGGCAGGCGAGGGCCGGGGATCGTTCGATCCCCGGCCCTTGTCAATGCCATCGATACAGGCAACACGCGCTCAACGTTTGGCTTTGGCCGGGTGCAGCGCGTCCAGGTCGAGCACGCGCACGTGCAGGGTCTGCCGGTTCTGCAGCGCCGCACGCAACGCGCGGTGCAGGCCGTCCTCGAGATAGATCTCGCCGCGCCACGACACGGCATGCGGGAAGAGGTCGCCGTAGTACGTCGAGTCCTCGTCCAGCAGCCGGTCGAGGGCGAGTTCCTTCTTCGTCGTCGTGAGCTCGTCCAGGCGAAGTTGACGCGGCGGCACACTCGCCCAGTCGCGCGCGGAGAAGCCGTGGTCCGGGTACGGCCGACCTTCCTGCACGGACTTGAAGATCACTGCGACGCCCCCGGACCCGAGTCTGTCGATCTGCTCGACCCTACTGCCCACCCGCCGCGCCCGGATTCACGGCGCGGCGTGCCCGCCCGCCTCTAAGCTGGGTCATCAGATCGGCGAACTGATCCGGGAGCGCGACGTGAGCATCGAGCAACGCAAGCTCGAGGTGCTGCGCGCGATCATCGAGGACTTCATCTCGACGAACGAGCCCGTGGGCAGCAAGACGCTCGCCGACCGGCACAACCTCGGCGTGTCGCCCGCGACGATCCGCAACGACATGGCCGCACTCGAGGAAGAGGGCCTGATCGCACAGCCGCACACGAGTGCGGGACGCGTGCCGACCGACGCGGGCTATCGCGTGTTCGTCGACCGGCTGACCCAACTCAAGCCGCTGTCGTCCGCTGAGAAGCGCGCGATCCAGGCGTTCCTCGACGAGTCCGTCGACCTCGACGACGTGCTGCACCGCGCGGTGCGCACACTGGCCCAGCTCACCCGCAACGTCGCCGTCGTGCAGTACCCGTCGCTGTCGCGCAGCAGGGTGCGTCACGTCGAGCTCGTCCGGCTCAGCGAGTCGCGGCTGATGCTCGTGCTGATCACCGACACCGGACGCGTCGAGCAACGCGTCGTCGAGCTGCCGGGCGCGGTCGGTGAGGAGGCGGTTGCCGACCTGCGCGCCACGTTGAACTCCCACCTGCGCGACCGGCTGCTCGCCGAGGCGCCCGAGATCGTCGTGGCACTGCCGGGTCAGGTTGCGCCCTCACTGCGTGTCCTGCTGACCACGCTGACCACCGTGCTGCTCGAAACCCTCGTCGAACCGACCAGCGACCGCATCGTGCTGGGCGGCACGGCCAACCTGACCGAGCACGAGCTCGACTTCCCGGCGATCCGGCCTGTGCTCGAAGCGCTCGAGGAGCAGGTTGTGCTGCTGCGGCTGCTCGACCAATCGGTGTCCACCAGCCAGATCGTGGTGCGCATCGGCAACGAGAACGAGTACGAGGGCCTGGCGGCGACATCGGTCGTCACGACGCGCTACGCCGCCGGCGGAGCACCGCTCGGCGCGCTGGGCGTGCTCGGCCCGCGACGGATGGACTACGCGCACACGATGGCGCGGGTCGCCGCTGTCGCGCGGTACATGGGCGAGTTGCTCGCCGAACGGTGACGGCGAACACGTCGCGACGTTCCGTAAACTCGGACCGGCACTCGGCAGTCCGGACTGCCAGGTTCGAGATCGGGACGGTTCGTGGCTGACACCCCGCGCAACTACTACGACCTGCTCGGCGTCGATCGCAACGCGACGCCCGAGGAGATCAAGCGCGCCTACCGCAGGCTCGCGCGCGAGCTGCACCCCGACGTCAACCCCGACCCGGCCGCGCAGGACAAGTTCAAGGCCGTGACGACCGCCTACGAGGTGCTGTCCGATCCGGAGAAGCGGCGCATCGTCGACCTGGGTGGCGATCCGCTGTCGCAGGGCGCCGGCACGGCAGGCAACCCGTTCGCCGGGTTCGGCGGCTTCGGCGACGTGTTCGAGGCGTTCTTCGGCGGCGGCGGCGGAGCCGGCCGCGGCCGGCGCAGTCGCGTGCGGCCCGGTGCCGACGCCTTGCTGCAGATGTCGCTCACCCTCGACGAGGCCGCGTTCGGCGTGCGCAAGGAGATCGCCGTCGACACGGCGATCGTGTGCGAGACGTGTCACGGCGACGGATGCGCTCCGGGCACATCGCCGCGCACCTGCCAGACGTGCGGCGGGTCGGGCGAGATCCAGTCGGTGCAGCGCTCGTTCCTCGGTCAAGTCATGACCACGCGCACGTGCTCGGCGTGCGGTGGCACCGGCGAGCAGATCCCCGTGCCGTGCCCGACCTGCGGCAGCGACGGACGGGTGCGCGCCCGGCGCACGATCACCGTGGACGTGCCGGCCGGCATCGAGGACGGCATGCGGATCCGGCTGTCCGGCCAAGGCGAGGTCGGCCCTGGCGGTGGACCGGCCGGCGATCTCTACGTCGAAATCTCCGAGCGCCCGCACGACACGTTCGCGCGCGAGGGGGCCGACCTGCACTGCACCGTCGTCGTCCCGTTCACCGCGGCCGCGCTGGGTACCGATCTGTCGCTCGAGACGCTCGACGGCGAGGAGAAGCTCGAGATCAAGGCCGGTACGCAAGGCGGATCGGTGCTCACGCTGCGCGGCAAGGGTGTGCCCCGGTTGCGCAGTTCGTCGCGCGGCGACCTGCACGTCCACGTCGAGGTGCGCACGCCGACGCGGCTCGACGACGCGCAAGAGCGACTGCTGCGCGAGTTCGCGGCGCTGCGCAACGAGGACGTCTCCGTGTCGGCGAAGAACGGCGGGCTGTTCGGCAAGGTCCGCGACGCGTTCGGCGGACGTTGACCGGCGGTCGGCGACCGTGAGCACGCCGCCGCTGTTCTTCGTCGCGCACCTGCCGGCCGCTGAGCGAATCCGGCTCGACGGTGCCGAAGGGCGCCACGCCGCACGGGTGCGGCGCCTCGGGGTGGGTGAGCCGGTGCTGCTCGCCGACGGTCTGGGCGCCGTCGCCGACTGCGTCGTGGCCGAGGTGTTGCCCGACGCGCTCGAACTCGAGGTGGTCGACTGGCGCCGGCTCGCGCCCCCCGACCCGTATCTGGTCGTGGTCCAGGCGCTGGCCAAGGGTGAGCGGGCCGAGCTCGCCGTGGAGTTGACGACCGAGCTCGGCGCGGACGAGATCGTGCCGTGGGCTGCTGCGCGTTCGGTCGTGCAGTGGCGCGACGGGCGCGACGCGAAGGCCCTCGAGCGCTGGCGCCGCACCGCCCGTGAGGCGGCCAAGCAGAGCCGCCGGCCGCGGCTGCCCGTGGTGCCGAACGTGGCGTCCACAGCGGACGTGGCCGAGCGCATCCGCGGCGCCGCCGGTGCAGTCGTCCTGCATGAAGGCGCCACGAATCCACTGAGTTCGGCAGC
>DATGFB010000155.1:0-13794 GCA_035309605.1 Jatrophihabitantaceae bacterium | reverse complement strand
CCACGGTGCGTCCGGTGCCCGCGACGACGAGCGCCGCCATCGTCGAGATGTTCACCGTGCGCGCGCGGTCGGCACCGGTCCCGACCACGTCGACCGCGCGCATGTCGACCTCGACCGGCGTGGCCCGCGCGAGCATCGTCTCGACGAGCCCTTCGAACTCCTCGGCCGTCTCGCCCTTGGCGCGCAGCAGCGCGGCGAACGCCGCCAGCTGGGCCGGGGTGGCCTCGCCGGCCATGATCTCGTTCATCGCCCACGCCGTGTCGGCGCTCGTGAGGTCGCCGCCTGCCATGAGCGCGCTCAGCAGCGCCGGCCAGCTCCGCACGACTACCTCAGCGCACGACTGGGACGCCGCTGCGCCGCTTGCGCAGCTGCTCGGCGACGACTTCGGCGGCGTCGACGGGGTCCAGCTTGCGGTTGAGCACCGCGTCGGCCAGCGCCCAGTGCGCGAGCCAGGCATCGTCGTGGCGCGCGATGAGCACCACGATCGGCGGGCAGTCGTCGATCTCGTACTTGAACTGGCGCGCCAGCCCGGCACCGCCCGTCGGCTGCGCCTCGCCGTCCAGGATCACCAGATCGAGACCGCCCTCGTCCAGCTGCGCGACGACCTCGGCGTTGGTCGCGCACTCGACCCATTCGATGCGCGGCGTGTCCGGCGAGGGACGGCGCCCGACCGCGGTGCGGACCTGGGCGCGGACGTCGGCCGAGTTGCTGTAAACCAGGACGGTCGCGCCTTCGGTCGGGCTCATGACGGGAATCGTATCGACGCCCACCCCTGGCGAGATTCGCCGCGTGCCTCAGGACATAATGCGGGGGTGACGTCGACCGCCGCCGCGCCCCGCTTCGAGTCGAGCAAGGTCCACTCGCTGACCCGGCCGAACATCGTCAGCGTCGGCACCATCGTCTGGCTCTCGAGCGAGCTCATGTTCTTCGCCGGTTTGTTCGCCATGTACTTCACCGTGCGGTCGGTGCACCCGGGCGACTGGCCGATGCTGCTCCCGCTCGACGGCAAGCACGGCGCCGGCGAGCACATCAAGCTCAGCATCGCTTACGCGCTGCCGTTCACGATCATCTTGGTGCTGTCCAGCGTCACGTGTCAGATGGGCGTGTTCGCCGCGGAGAAGGGCGACGTCTTCGGGCTGCGCCGCTGGTTCGTGCTGAGCTTCTTCATGGGCCTGATCTTCGTGCTCGGCCAGGCGAACGAGTACCGCATGCAGGTGCACGACGGCAACACGATCTCGCGTACCGGCTACGGATCGGTCTTCTACCTGACCACCGGATTTCACGGGCTGCACGTCATCGGCGGCTTGATCGCGTTCATTCTGTTCCTCGCGAGAACGACGCTGGGCAAGTTCACGCCCGCGCAAGCGACGGCGGCGATCGTCGTGTCGTACTACTGGCACTTCGTCGACATCGTGTGGATCGGTCTGTTCGCGACCATCTACCTCATTCGATGAACGGCGGCACCGACTTACTGCAGTATTCACAGCGCGACTGCGACGGGAAGGGACGTTCGTGACGGAAGACTTCGACGTCGAGGGCGAACTCGGCTTCGAGCCGGCCGTGCCGGCCGTGCCGGACCTGCCGCCCCGTCCGGCCCGTACCAAGCGACGCGGCCTGCGGCGGCGGCTCGGCGCGGCCGCCGTGCTCCTTGTCGGGCTGGCGTCGATGGGCGGCGCCTACGCCGCGTTCGCCGGCACCTCCGGCGCGTCCGGCACCACGTCGGGCAGTGACAACATCGCCGCGGGCAAGCAGCTGTACGAGACCAGCTGCATCACCTGCCACGGCGCCAACCTGCAGGGCGTGACCGACCGCGGCCCGTCGCTGCTCGGCGTGGGCGGAGCAGCGGTGTACTTCCAGGTGAGCACCGGTCGCATGCCGCTCGCCGGTCAGGGACCCGATTCGGAGCGCAAGACCGCGAAGTTCGACGAGACGCAGATCGACCAGATCGCCGCGTATGTCCAGTCGATGGGCGGCGGTCCGTCGATTCCGCAGGGCACCCTGCGCGACCAGGACATCGCCGCGGGGGGCGAGCTGTTCCGGCTCAACTGCGCGTCCTGCCACGGCACCACCGGGCGCGGCGCGCCGCTGTCGGCGGGCAAGCTCATCCCGTCTCTGAACAACGCCAGCGACAAGCAGATCTACTCCGCCATGCAGACCGGCCCGGAGGACATGCCGATCTTCAGCGACAACCAGCTCACGCCCCAGGAGAAGCGCGAGATCGTCGCCTACGTGCAGACGCTCAAGGCATCGAAGGACCCCGGCGGCAACGGCATCGCCCGCATCGGCCCGGTGTCCGAGGCCGTCGTCATCTGGGTCGGCGGCATCGGCGTGCTGATGATCGCGATCTTGTGGATCGGAGCGAAGACCCAGTGAGCGAGCCCCGCGAGCGAACCGATAGGCGCAGCGCGCTTCGAGCCTCATGCGCGCCCGCAGCGAAGCGAGGACGCGGATGAGCGAGAGGTCCGAGGAAACCCCGACTCTCGACGAGCTGCGGGAGATGACGCCCGAGGAGCAGATGATCGCGGGCGCAGCGACCGACGGGGTGTACGTCGTGCACCGGCGCGACCGGTTCCCGATTCCGGGTACGAACGCCGAGAAGCGCGCCGAGCGTGCAGTGGCGCTGTGCTTCGTGATCGCTGCGCTGGCCGGCGTCGGGTTCGTCGTCGCCTTCGTCGCGATCCCCTACCAGTGGCACCTGCCCGGCACGCCGCAGAACTTCCGCTTCTACACGCCGGCGCTCGGCGGCCTGCTCGCGATCATGCTGATCTTCATGGGCGTCGGCCTGGTGCTGTGGGCCAAGCTGCTGATGCCCGAGGAGGAGGTCGTCCAAGACCGCCACGAGCACGCGGCATCCTCCGAAGAAGACATCTTGATGACCGAGGCGACACTGAGCGTCGGCCTCGCCGACACCGGTCTGCCGCGTCGCTCGCTGATCCTGCGTTCGCTCGGCCTCGCCGGCGGTGCCATCGCGACCGTGCCGCTCGTCGCGCTCGTCGGTGGCATGTTGAAGAAACCCGGCAAGCAGCTGTTCCACACGCTGTACGCGCCGGACGCGGCGACGTTCCCCGACACGAACGGCATGGTGCCGCTCGTGTACTCGGACTGGCGCCGAGTGAGCCCCGACGACCTGCTGCCCGGGAGCATCGCGACGGTGTTCCCCGGCGTGCGCGCGCTCGGCCCGGACGGCAAGGACGGCGTGCACTCCGCGAGCTCGCCGACGCTGCTCATCCGGCTGCGTCCCGGACAGGTCGTCAAGCCGCGCAAGGGGCAGGCCGACTTCGGCTGGCCGGCGGAGAACCCCGAGTTCCTCGCGTTCTCCAAGATCTGCACGCACGCCGGCTGCCCGGCCTCGCTCTACGAGCAGCAGACGACGCGCCTGCTCTGCCCGTGCCACCAGTCGCAGTTCGAGGTGCTCGACGACGCCAAGCCGGTGTTCGGCCCGGCGACGCGCAGCCTGCCGAAGCTGCCGCTCGGCGTCGACATCGGCTCGGACGGCAGGCAGTACTTCCACGCGCGCTCGGACTACAAGGAAGCCATCGGCCCCGCGTTCTGGGAGCGGCCATGACAACCGGACGCAGGCGGCTCACCCCCGTGGGGGCCACGTTCTTGGCTGGGGGTAATCAGCCATGACATCCACACCCACCGCTCCGCTGACGCGGCGCGACACCAAGCCGCGCACGCCGCAGGGCAAGGCGGCGAAGTGGTTCGACGACAGGTTGGTCCTCGCCCGGCCGCTGCGCGTGCAGCTGAACAAGGTCTTCCCGGATCACTGGTCGTTCATGATGGGCGAGATCGCGCTCTACTCGTTCATCATCTTGCTGCTCACCGGCACGTACCTGACGTTCTTCTTCGACCCGTCGATGGCCGACGTCGTGTACCACGGCCGGTACGTGCCGATGCAGGGCGTGACGATGTCTCGCGCGTACGCGTCGACGCTGAACATCAGCTTCGACGTACGCGGTGGCCTCGTCATCCGGCAGATCCACCACTGGTCCGCGCTGATGTTCCTCGCGGCCATGCTCGTGCACATGTTCCGGGTGTTCTTCACCGGGGCGTTCCGCAAACCGCGTGAGCTGAACTGGCTGATCGGCCTCGGCATCATCGGCCTGTCGATCATCGAGGGCTTCGCCGGTTACTCGCTCCCCGACGACCTGCTGTCCGGCACGGGCTTGCGCATCGCGGACGCGATCATGCTGTCGATCCCGATCATCGGCACCTGGACGTCGTTCCTGATCTTCGGCGGTCAGTTCCCGGGTGACGTCATCATCGGGCGCTTCTACATCGCGCACGTGTTGTTGATCCCGGCGATCCTCGCCGCGCTGATCGGAGTCCACCTCGCGCTACTCGTGCGCCAGAAGCACACCGAGTTCCCGTCGGCAGGACGCACCGAGAAGACCGTCAGCGGCGAACGAATCTTCCCGACGTACGCGGCGAAGGCCGGCGGGTTCTTCTTCATCGTGTTCGGAGTGACGGCCGCACTCGGCGGGCTCGCGCAGATCAACCCGGTGTGTCTGTTCGGGCCGTACAACCCGGCTCAAGTGTCGTCGGGCTCGCAGCCCGACTGGTACATGATGTTCCTGGACGGTTCCACCCGTCTGTTCCCGTCCTGGGAAATCAGGTTGTGGGGTCATACGCTCCCACCGCTGTTCTGGCCCACGGTGGTGCTGCCCGGCATCATGTTCACCCTCGCCGCGGTCTATCCGTTCCTCGAGGCGAAGCTCACCAAGGACAACGCGAAACACAACCTGCTGCAACGCCCGCGTGACGCGCCGGTGCGCACCTCACTCGGCGCGATGGCGATCGCGTTCTACCTGGTGTTGTTCCTGTCGGGCGCCAACGACCTGATCGCCAAGAACTTCGACATCTCGCTGAACGCGATGACGTGGGGTGGGCGCATCCTGCTGCTCGTGCTGCCGCCGCTCGCCTATCTCGTCACGTACCGCGTCTGCCTCGGCCTGGCACGGCACGATCGCGAAGTGCTCGAGCACGGCGTCGAGACCGGCATCATCAAGCTGCTGCCCAACGGCGAGTTCATCGAGGTGCACCAGCCGCTCGGCCCGGTCGACGAGCACGGACACGGCACGCTCGCGTATGCGGGCACGCCGGTGCCCAAGCGGATGGGTCAGCTCGGCGCGATGTCACCGCTACGGCACGTCCGCGGGTTCTTCTACCCGGTCAAGGAGAAGCCGGAGATCCAGGCACTGCTCGACCAGCTGGAAGCCGGCGAGTCCGAGGCCGAGGTCGAGACCCCGCAGCTCACCGACTGAGGGGCACCGTCACAGCGGGGTGACGTACGCGCCGCTGATCCCACCGTCGACGAGGAACGTCGACGCGGTGATGAACGACGCGTCGTCACTCGCGAGGAACGCCACCGCGGCGGCGATCTCGTCGGCTTCGCCGAAGCGGCCCATGGGGATGTGCACCATGCGCCGTGCCGCGCGCTCGGGGTCCTTCGCGAAGAGCTCTTGAAGCAGTGGCGTGTTGATCGGTCCGGGGCACAGCGCGTTGACACGGATGCCGTCGCGCGCAAACTGCACGCCGAGCTCGCGGCTCATCGCGAGCACACCGCCTTTGCTTGCCGTGTAGGAGATCTGCGACGTGGCCGAGCCCATCACCGCGACGAACGATGCGGTGTTGATGATCGAGCCGCCGCCACCTGCCAGCATGTGCTCGATCGCGTACTTGCAGCACAGATACACCGACGTCAGGTTGACGTCCTGCACGCGCCGCCACGCGTCCATGCCGGTCGTCAGGATCGAGTCGTCGTCGGGCGGTGAGATGCCGGCGTTGTTGAAGGCGACGTGCACGCCGCCGTGCTCGTCGGCTGCGTGCTGGAACAGTGCGCGCACCTCCGACTCCGACGTCACGTCCACCTCGACGAACGTGCCGCCGACCTCCGCGGCCGTCTTGGCACCTGCGTCGGCGTTGACGTCGGCGCACACGACGGTCGCACCCTCGGCGGCGAAGCGCCGCGCCGTCGCCAGGCCGATCCCTCCCCCGGCGCCGGTCACCACGGCGACCTTGCCTGCCAGCCTTGCGGTCACAGTCACTCCTTTGCGTGCGCAGTCGAGATGCTCTACCTGTTCGTCATCTCGACGCAGTCGAGATGCTCTACCTGTTCGTCATCTCGACGCAGTCGAGATGAAGACGTTCTTGGTCTCGGTGAACGCCAGCGGCGCGTCCGGGCCGAGTTCGCGACCGAGGCCGGAGGACTTGAAGCCGCCGAACGGCGTCCAGTACCGCACCGACGAGTTCGAGTTGACTGACAGGTTGCCGGTCTCCACGCCGCGGCTGACCCGAATCGCGCGGCCGATGTCGCGCGTCCAGATCGAGCCGGACAGCCCGAAGTCGCTGTCGTTGGCCAGCGCGATCGCATCCGCTTCGCCGTCGAACGGGACGACGGCGACCACCGGTCCGAAGATCTCCTCGTGCAGCACGCGGTCGGCCCGGTTCGTCGGCGCGAGCACGGTCGGCGGGTACCAGAATCCGCGGCCGTCCGGCGCGTTGCCGCGGAACGCGACGATGGAGTCGTCCGGGACGTACGAGGCCACCAGCTCGCGCTGCTGGGCGCTGATGAGCGGGCCCATCTCGGCCTTCTCGTGTCCCGGGTCGGTGACGACGACCGCGCGGACGGCGACCTCGAACAGCTGCATGAACGTGTCGTACGCGCTGCGCTCGACGAGGATGCGCGAGCGAGCGCAGCAGTCCTGGCCGGCGTTGTCGAACACCGCATACGGAGCCGCGGCTGCGGCCGCCTCCACGTCGGCGTCGGCGAACACGACGTTCGCGCTCTTGCCGCCGAGTTCGAGCGTCACCGGCTTGATCCGTGCCGCGCAGCCGGCCATGACCTGCCGGCCGACCTCGGTCGACCCGGTGAAAACGATCTTCGCGACGTCGGGGTGGTCGACGAAGCGCTGCCCGACCACGCTGCCCTTGCCCGGCAGGACTTGGAAGACGTCCTCGGGAAGCCCCGCCTCGAGGGCTAGCTCGGCAAGCCGCATCGCCGTGAGCGGTGTGAGCTCGGCCGGCTTGAGCACGACGGTGTTGCCGGCCGCTAGCGCCGGCCCGAACGCCCATGACGCGATCGGCATCGGGAAGTTCCACGGCACGATCGCACCGACGACGCCGAGCGGTTCGTGGAACGTGACGTCGATGCCGTCGGCGACCGGGATCTGCTGACCGATCAGCCGCTCGGGCGCGCCGGCGTAGTAGGCGAGGACGTCGCGTACGTTGCCGGCTTCCCAGCGCGCGTTGCCGATCGTGTGCCCCGAGTTGACCACCTCGAGCTGCGCCAGATTCTCGCGGTCGGCGTCGACCGCCTCGGCGAAGCGACGCAGCAGCCGGGCGCGGTCGCCCGGCGCCACGTGTCGCCACGACGCGAACGCCGCGCGCGAACGCGCGATCGCCTCGTCGGTGGCGTCGCGATCGAGCAGCTCCACGGTGGTGACGAAGGACTCCGTCGCCGGGTTGAGCACCTGGTGCGTGGTCGTCACGTGTCCCTGATCCCCGATCTCAGAATCTCTCGAAGTTGCGGACGCGCTCCCAGTCGGTCACGGCCCCCTCGAACGCCGCGAGCTCCACGCGGGCGTTGTTCGCGTAGTGCTCGACCACGTCGTCGCCGAACGCCTTGCGTGCGATCACGCTGTCGCGCCAGAGCTCTGCCGCCTCGCGAAGCGTCGTCGGCACCCGCGGCGCGTCGCTCTGGTAGGCGTTGCCGGTGAACGGCGCTGCGGCGGGCAGGTCGTTGTCGACGCCGTGCAGACCCGCCGCGATCATCGCGGCGACGGCCAGGTACGGGTTGACGTCCCCGCCGGGCACCCGGTTCTCGAAGCGCAAGCTCGAACCGTGCCCCACCACCCGCACGGCGCAGGTCCGGTTGTCGTAGCCCCACATCACCGCCGTCGGCGCGAACGAGCCGGCCTGGTAACGCTTGTAGGAATTGATGTTCGGTGCGAAGAAATAGCTCATCTCGCGGATCGCGGCGAGTTGACCCGCGATGAACTTGTCGAACACGGGCGCCATGCCGTGCGGTCCGTCCCCGGCGAACACCGGCGTGCCGTCCGCGGTGCGCAGCGACAGATGGATGTGGCAGCTGTTGCCTTCGCGCTCGTTGTACTTCGCCATGAACGTGAGCGATGAGCCGCGCTGCGCGGCAATCTCCTTCGCGCCCGTCTTGTACAGCGAGTGGTTGTCGCACGTGGTCAGCGCGTCGGCGTACAGGAACGCGATCTCGTGCTGACCGGGGTTGCACTCGCCCTTCGCCGACTCGACCCGCAGACCCGCGCCGCGCATGCCGAGCCGGATATCGCGCAGCAACGGCTCGATCCGGCTGGTGCCGAGGATCGAGTAGTCGATGTTGTACTGGTTCGCCGGAGTCAGGTCCGCGTAGCGCTGCGACCACGCCTGCTCGTAGCTGTCCTCGAACACGATGAACTCGAGTTCGGTGCCGACGAAGGCCGTCCAGCCGCGCTCGGCCAGCCGGTCGATCTGCCGCTTGAGGATCTGCCGCGGCGACTCGACGACCGGCGCGCCGTCGAGCCACTGGATGTCGGCGAGCAGAAACGCGGTGCCCGGCTGCCACGGCAATCGGCGCAGCGTGCTCAGGTCAGGCGCCATGACGAAGTCGCCGTAGCCGCGATCCCAGGACGAGATCTCGTAGCCGTCGACGGTATTCATCTCGACGTCGACGGCGAGCAGGTAGTTGCACCCCTCGGTGCCGTGCTCGAGCACGGCATCCAGGAAGTACCGCGCATCGAGTCGCTTGCCCTGCAGCCGGCCCTGCATGTCGACGACGGCGAGCACCACGGTGTCGATGTGGTCGCTCGCGACGGCCTCGCGCAGCTCGGCGACACTCAGCGGGGCTGTGGGCATCCGGCTTCCATCTCCTCGATGAAGGTCTGCAGACCATACCTTCTCGCCGCGTTGGCGAGAAGACACATCAGCTCAAGAATCCTCGCAACAGCGCTGCCGTGCCGTCGACGTGCTCCTCCATCTGGGTCCGAGCGCGTTCGGGCTGACCGGCCAGAATCGCCTCGACGATCACTGCGTGCTGCAAGTTCGAGTGCGCGATGTTCGCCGGGATGACAGGGATCGCGCGGAGCAGCTCGTCCAGGCGCATCTGCACATCGGCGACGACGGCGGTCACCGACGCGCTGCCGCCGAGTGCCGCGATGGCCAGGTGCAGCCGCGAATCGGCGAGCCGGCGCTTCTCGGGCGTGCAGTGTGTGGCGTCGTCGAGGTAGCGGTGCAGGCTAGCCCGGTCGGCCGCGGTGAGCGTGCGAGTGGCGGCAAGTGCCGCCGCGCCGGGTTCGACGACGCGGCGCAGGTCGAGTGCGTCGTCGATCGAGTGCAGTCGCGTCCCGAACCGCGCGGCCGCGCGCCGCCCACCTGGGCGGCTCACCGGCGCGACTACGAACGTCCCGCCTCCGCGCCCCCGCCGCGACTCGACGAGCCCCGCGTCGCGCAGCGCCTTGATCGCCTCCCGCAACGTCACGCGGCTCACGCCGAACGTGTCGGCAAGCTCGCGTTCCGGAGGCAGCCGGATGCCGTCCGCGAGCACGCCGAGCCGGATGCTCTGTGCCAGCCGCTCGACGGTGACCTCGAAGGCATTGCGCACCGGAACCGGTGCGAACACCGATCGCGCCCACAGGGCTTCGACGTTGTCGGCGATCATGCGAGCACCTCGGTCCGTCCCGCGTACGCGCTGCACGCCGCAACGAAGGACGCGAACAGGGACGTGCCGTCGTGCGCTTCGGGGTGCCACTGCACGCCCAGCGCCCATGTCGCGCGCGGCAATTCGACGGCCTCGACCGTGCCGTCCTCGGCCCATGCCGTCGCGGTCAGCCCCTGCCCCAACCGGCCGACGGCTTGGTGATGGTGTGTCGCCACAGTGCAGCGACCGCCGGTGATGGCGCCGAGTGTTGTCGACGTGTCGACGCGCACGACATGACGGCCGTGCTCGCCGACGACAGGCTGGTGACTGTCGTTGCCGACCACGTCGGGCAGGTGCTGGATCAGATCACCGCCGAGCAGCACGTTGAGCACCTGCATGCCGCGGCAGATCGCGAGCACGGGCAGGTCACGGGCCAGTGCCTCGCCGGCCAGCGCGAGCTCCCACGTGTCTCGATCGTCGCGCGGCGGACCTGTGCGCCCGTGTCGTGCGGAGCCGTACCGGGCGGGCTCGACATCTGCGCCGCCGACGAGGACGAGGCCGTGCAGCCCGTCCAGCGTGGCCGCAGCGGTGTCAGCGGCCGGCGACGGCGGGAGCAACATCGGTATGCCGCCTGCGTCGGTCACGGAGTCGGCATAGGTCGCGGGCAAGACGTCCGCGGCTTCGTTCCAGACGGTCCAGGCCGCGGTCTCGCGGTATGTGGTCAGCCCGATGCGCGGACTGTGCGCTTGCGGCCTCCGCTCCACGCGCCAAATGGTACGTCCGCCGATCCACTTCGGCCGAACGCGCTCGTCAGCTGTGCACGCGCTCGTTGCCCGGATCGAACAGCGGCTCGACCGCGACGCGAGCCCGCAGCCAGGTGCCGAACAGGTCGATCTCGACTTCGGTGCCGATCTCGGCGTGTTCGATCGGCAGGTACGCGTAGGCCACAGAGGCCCCGGAGCTGTACGCGACACCACCTGACGTCACCCGTCCGACGATCTCGGTGCCGACGCGCACCGGCTCGCTGCCGAGCACCGCATCACGCGGGTCGTCCAGGACCAGTGCCCGCAGGCGACGGCTCAGGCCGCGCTCCTTGGCCGCGCGCAATGCGTCCGCGCCCTCGAATCCACCGGTCTTGCCGAGCTTGACCGCGAACCCCAGGCCGGCCTCGTACGGCGTCGTTTCAGGCGTGAGGTCTGTTCCCCATACCCGATAGCTCTTCTCCAGCCGCATGCTCTCGATCGCCCGGTAGCCGGCGACGACCAACCCCAGGTCGTCCCCCGCCGCCCAGATCTCGCGCCACAACGCCATGCCGTACTCCGGCGGCGCGTACAGCTCCCAACCCAGCTCGCCGACGAACGTGACGCGCAGCGCGAGCACCGGCACGTCACCGACCGTGATGCGCCGCGCGGCCATGAACGGAAATGCTTCGTTGCTGATGTCGGCCGGCGTGAGCCGGGCGAGAATCGCGCGCGCGTTGGGACCCCACAACGCGTAGCAGCACAGGCTCCCGGTCACGTCGGCGAGACGCAGGCCGGCTTCGACACCGCGCCGGCGCGCCTGTCGCCGCAGCCAAGCGAGGTCGTGGCTGCCGAACGCCGTGCCCGTGACGACCATGAACGTCTCGTCACCGGTTCGCGTCACGGTGAAGTCCGACTCGATGCCGCCGCGGCTGTTCAGCGCCTGCGTGTACGTCACCGCACCGACGTCCCGCGCGACGTCGTTGTCGCACACCCACTGCAGGAACTCGGCAGCGGACGGTCCGGTGACCTCGATCTTGGCGAACGACGATTCGTCGAACAGGCCCGCGCCGGCGCGCGTGCCGAGATGTTCGGCAACGATTGCGGGAGACCAGTAGCGGCCGGCCCAGCCGCGCGGTGGCTGGGCACCGGCGGGCGCCGCGGCGGCGTTCGATTCGTACCAGTCCACGCGTTCCCATCCGGCCTTCTCACCGAACTGCGCGGCGTGCTCGACGTGCCAGCCGTACGCGGCGGACGTGCGCAGCGGCCGGCCGGACATGCGTTGCAACCCGGGGAACGGAATGTCGTAGTACGTGCGGTACGTCTCGAGCGTGCGCGCCAAGGTATAGCGCGGCGACGCATATGCGGGCCCGAAGCGACTGATGTCCATGTGCGACAGGTCGAACGACGGTTCGCCTGCGACGATCCATTCGGCCATCACCTTGCCGATACCGCCCGCGCCGGCGATGCCGTGCGCGCAGAAACCCGCCGCGACGAACAGCCCCGCAACCGATGTCTCGCCGAGGCAGAACTCGTTGTCCGGCGTGAATCCCTCCGGACCGTTGATCACCTTGCGCACGCCGACCTCGGCGAGCGCCGGCACACGGCGCTGCGCGTTCTGCGCGATCTCCTCCATGCGCGCCCAGTCCTCGGGCAGCAGCCGGCCGTTGAAGTCCGGTGGGATCGCGTCGAAGCGCTCCTCGGTCGCGGTCCACGGCGCCGGCTCGCGCTCGTAACCGCCCATCACCAAGCCGTTGACCTCCTGGCGGAAGTACACGAGCAGGTCCGGATCGCGCAGCGTGGGCAACGGCGCGCCGCCGCGGGGCAGGAACGGCTCGGTGACGACGTACTGATGCGACATCGGCACGACGGGAATGCGGACGCCCGCCAGGCGGCCCAGCTCGGCCGCGAACATCCCGCCGCAGTTGACGACGATCTCGCACTCGATGTCGCCACGATCGGTGCGCACCGCGTGCACCCGGCGCATGTCGGCGCGGCCACGTGTGTCGATGCCGAGCACCCGGGTGCGTTCGTGAACCCGCACGCCGTTCGCGCGGGCGAGGTTCGTCAGGGCGTAGCACAGCTGCGACGGGTCGAGGTAGCCGTCCGAGTCGAGGTGAGCGGCGCCGACGACGCCGTCCAGGTCGAGCAGCGGAAACAGCTCGGCCGCCTCGCGCGGAGAGATCTCGTGCAGCGGCAGACCGTACGTGCGCGCCCAGCTGATCTGGCGCCTGATCTCCTCGAGGCGTTCACGGCTAGACGCCAGCTTGATCCCGCCGCTCTCCACCCAGCTCACCGGACGCTCGGATGCTTGCAACTTCCGGTACAGATCGACCGAATACATGTTCATGCGCGTCAACGTCGGATCGGCACGCAGCTGACCGACGAGACCTGCCGAATGAAAGGTCGAACCGCTCGTCAATTCGGCGCGTTCGAGCACGACGACATCGCGCTCGCCGAGCTCGCTGAGGTGGAATGCGACGCTCGCCCCGCCGACTCCTCCACCTATCACGACAATTCGGGCTGTCGACGGAAGTTCGCGTCCGGCTGCCACGACTCGTCATCTTGCTGGCGCGCGCTCGTCACGACAAGCAACCCGCCGACGAAAAGGTCTAGGTACTAGACCCTTACGGTGCGCGCGGCCTACCATCCCGACACTGCCCCGGCAACGCGGGAGGAGGAGGTGTGGTCGCGGCGCCATCGCTCGACGTCGACCCCAGCACTGTCTCCGGCATCGATCCGTCCGATGCCCGGGCGGTGCGACTCGCTCTCACCGGACTGACGGGCTACGACAGTCCTGATCTCACCATCACCCAGCTCACCGGTGGCCTGACCAACCGCAGCTACCGCGTCAACGTCTCCGCTGCGCCGTCGGTCGTGGTCCGGTTGTCGGAGGGCAAGAGCGCCTTGCTCGCGATCGACCGGGTGGCCGAGTGCGCGAACCTGCGCGCCGCAGTACATGCCGGCGTCGCACCGCGCGTCTTGCGCTGCGACCCGGCCGCGGGCTTCAGCGTCGTGGAGTGGATCGACGGACATACCTTCGAGCCGCACGACCTCGACGACCCGACACAACTGGCCCGAGTCGCCGCCCTGACCCGTGACCTGCACGCCGGTCCACGCTTCGTGAACGACTTCGAGATGTTCGCGGTGCAGCGCGACTATCGGGACGTCGTCGGCACGCGCGGCTTCCGCCTACCGGATCGCTACGACGACTTCGCGCCGCGGCTCGCCGAGATGGCCGCCGCCCTCAGCTCGAGTGCCGAGGGCACCGTGCCGTGCCACAACGACCTGCTCGCGGCGAACATTCTCGACGACGGCACGCGGTTGTGGTTCATCGACTACGAGTACGCGGGCAACAACGACCCGTGCTTCGAACTCGGCAACATCTGGAGCGAAGCGTCG
>DATGFB010000154.1:0-3292 GCA_035309605.1 Jatrophihabitantaceae bacterium | reverse complement strand
GAACTGGCGCACGCCGTGCGTTTCCTCGTCGACGATCGGGCCGGTTATGTGACCGGGTCGGTCGTCACCGTGGACGGCGGCCTGAGCATGGGCGCCTGAGGCCGCCCTCGCTGTCAGAAGGCGGGCGAGGCGATCGTCTTCGCTTGGAGGTACTCGCGGAAGCCGTCCTCGCCGTGCTCGCGACCGACGCCGCTGATCCCGTAACCACCGAACGGCGTGTCAGGTGACAGGTAGAAGGAGGGGCCGATGTTGACCGTGCCGGCCCGCATCTGGTTGGCGAGCCGCCACGCACGCTCGGGGTCCGACGTCTGGATATAGGCGGAGAGGCCGTACCGCGAGTTGTTCGCCACCCGCACCGCTTCGTCGTCGTCACCGTCGTAACGCACGACCGTGAGCACCGGACCGAACACCTCCGTCTGCGCAATCTCGGCGTCCTCGTCGACGTCGGCGACGACCGTGGGCTCGTACCAGTGACCCTTGCCGCCGGTCGGCGACGCACCGCGGCGGCCGCCGACAAGAACGTGTGCACGAGCATCACGCGCGCGGTCGACGAGTCCTTCGATGCGCTCGAGCTGCGCGGCGTTGATGATCGGGCCAACGACGTTCACCGGGTCGGTCGGATCGCCCCACGGCAGTGCACCGATCGCACCCGCAAGCGCGTCGAGCACCTCGTCGTAACGGCTGGCGTGCACGATGAGGCGCGTTGCCAGCGCACACCCCTGGCCGCTGTTGCTCATGCACATGCCGACGGTCATGGGCAGTGCCACGGTGAGGTCGGCGTCGTCAAGGATGATGTTGGCCGACTTGCCGCCGAGTTCGAGGCAGACCTTGCGAATGCCGACCGCGGCGCGTTCGTAGATCCGCTGCCCCACCGCGGGTGAGCCGGTGAAGTGATACATGTCGACGCGCGGGTCGCCGGTGAGCGCCTCGCCCGCACTCGCTTTGTCGTACGAACTGATCACGTTGAGCACGCCGGGCGGGAGGTCGGTGTATTCGTGCGCGACCTTGGCGATGAACGCACCAGTGAGCGGTGTGTCCGGCGCGGTCTTGAGCACGATGGTGTTGCCGCTCGCAAGTGCATGCTGGATCTTCCAGATGTCTGTCATGAACGGCGCGTTCCACGGGGTGATGGCGCCGACGACTCCGTACGGCTCGTAACGCACCCGCCGATTGCTCGGCAGTCCTACGCCCTGATGCACGCCGAAGTCCGCCTCCCACGGGAAGCGGCCGATGAGGTCGTTGAAGTACGACATGTCTTCGACCATCACGTCGATGTGCGCACCAATGTTCGATGACGGTGTGCCCGCCTCGGCGATCTGCAGTTTCCGCGCGGCGACGGCTTCCTTGCGCAGCGCGTCTTGCAGTTGTTCCAGGACGCGCTGCCGGAAGAGGTGGTCCGTGCCCCATGTGGTGTCGTCGGCGGCTCGTCGTGCGGCCGTGACCGCCGCCGCCACGTCCTCTGGCTGGGCGTCCGCGGCCGTCCCTACCAGCGATTCGTCGCTCGGGCTGAGCACGTCGAAGCGACGGCCGGAGGCGGCTTCGCGGAACGCACCGTCGATGTAGAGGCGGCCTTCCGGCTCGACGTCAGGCATGGGGGCAGTTCTCGTGTCGGGCGGGTGCTCTCAGGCGACCGGGACCGCGCGGCCACCGGACATGTCGGCGTTTGGCGCGGCGGTGTTGACCAAGTTCGGGATGACCGCGCCGAGTTCGGCCGGCGTCCACGCCGCGTCACGATCGGCGTGCGGACCCGCGGCCCAGCCCTCGTTCACGGTGATGCGGCCGCCCCAGACGGAGAACACCCGACCCGTCACCTCGCGCGACTCAGGGCTGCCGAGCCACACCGCGAGCGGCGCGATGTTCTCCGGCGCGAGCGAGTCGAAGCCGCCCTCGTCCTGCTTGGCCAGCTCGTTCATGACGGGCAGATCCTCGGTCATCCGCGTGAGTGCCGTCGGCGCGATGGCGTTGACGGTCACCCCGTAGCGGGCGAGCTCTCCGGCCGCGATGATCGTGAAGGTCGCAATGCCCGCCTTGGCAGTGCCGTAGTTCGCCTGGCCGATGTTGCCGAACAGACCGGAGGGCGAGGTGGTGTTGATGACCCGGGCGTCGACCTCGACACCGGCCTTCACCTGCTCGCGCCAGTACGCCGCCGCGTGCCGCGTGGGGGCGAAGGTGCCCTTGAGGTGGACCTTGATGACCGCATCCCACTCGAGCTCCGACATGTTGACGAGCATCTTGTCGCGCAGGATGCCGGCGTTGTTCACGAGCACGTCGAGGCGGCCGAATGTCTCCACTGCCTGGGCGATGAGTCGCTGCGCGCCGTCCCAGTCGGAGACGTCGTCGGCATTCGCCACGGCCTCGCCGCCCGCTGCGACGATCTCGTTGACGACGGTCTGCGCGGGCCCGACGGAGTTCCCCTCGCCGTCGCGCGAACCGCCGAGGTCGTTGACGACGACCTTCGCACCTTCAGCGGCGAAGGCGAGCGCGTGGGCGCGGCCGATTCCGCCGCCGGCACCGGTCACGATGACGACGCGGCCCTCACAAAGTCCGGACATTGGCGGTTCCTCTCGTGTCATGAGGGTTACAATAAACCGTTATCTTGGTTAGATAAATAGCACAGCATACGGATAGGTTGGGACGATGGTCTACGACGTCACAGAGGTGCTCCGCGTCGAGTCGGACGGTCCGGTCCGGATCGTCACGCTCAACCGCCCGGAGCAGCTGAACGCGTTCGACGATGAACTGCACGAGCAGTTCGCCCGCCTCTGGATGTACGTCGAGGCCGACCTCGAGGCCCGGGTGGTCGTGCTGACCGGTGCGGGGCGGGCGTTCTGCGCCGGCGGGAGCATCGACGACTTCGACCGGTTCCGCGAGGACTTCGCCGCGCGCCGCCGCTCCATGCGCAACGCCCGGCGCATCGTCGACGAACTGCTCAACGTGCACGTTCCTGTCGTCGCTGCGGTGAACGGCCCGGCCGTCGGCCTGGGCAGCACGCTCAGCAGCCTGTGCGATGCGGTGTTCATCGCCGACGACACCTACCTGGCCGACCCGCACGTCGCCGTGGCGCTCGTGGCGGGCGACGGGGCGGCGGTGACGTGGCCGGCACACACGGGGCTGCTGCGCGCCAAGCGCTATCTGCTCACCGGCGACCGCATCCCGGCAGCCGAAGCCGTCGCGATGGGGCTCGCCACCGAAGCCGTCCCGCTCGACCGGCTGCTTGCCGAGGCGCTGGCGTTCGCGCACCGCCTGGCCGAACTCCCGCCGCAGGCCGTCCAGGAGACCAAGGCGGTGCTGA
>DATGFB010000153.1:0-2479 GCA_035309605.1 Jatrophihabitantaceae bacterium | reverse complement strand
GCTGCCGTGCTGTGCGCGGGCGCTGCGCTGGCGAGCAGCGTGTTGCTCATCGCCGTGCACGCCGACGGCGTCACGGCAGCCGAGACGGCGCGCACGATCGTGCCGGCCGGTCTCGTCGACGCCGTGCTGGCGTTGCCGGTCGTCGCGCTCGTCGGGCGTGCGTTGCGGTCTGACGCGCTGGCCGCGCCGCGGCCGCTGTCCGACCTCGTCACCTTCAGCCGCCGTGTCTGAGCCCTATCGCGTCCGCCGCGCGAGCAACCGGCGGCTGTCGGTGATCATCGTGCTCGTCGCCGCGATGATCCTGACGTTGTTCGCACGGTTGTACTGGGTTCAGTTGCTCGACCCGCATCCGCCCGTGCAGACCGCGGGGCTGTTGCACGACGGCGACATCGTGATCCCGGCACCGCGCGGCGACATCGTCGATGCGCGCGGGCAGGCGTTGGTGCGCAACACGTCGACGCAAGTACTCACCGTCGATCGCATGAACCTGCTCGCGCAGGCCGATCGCGGTGCCGGCGTGCTGAATCGGCTGGCCTGGTTGCTCGGCACCACGTCCGCGCAACTGTCGAAGCAGATCACTCCGTGCTCGCCCACTGTGTCCGCGCCGTGTTGGACGGGTGAGCCGTATCAACCGGTGCCGGTGCTGCAGAACGTGCCGACGTCGGTGGCGCTGTCCATCAGCGAGCACCGTGAGCAGTACCCGGGCGTCGCACTGCAGACCGTGACGCAGCCGCTGTATCCGGGTGGGTCGCTCGCCGCGCACGTCCTCGGCTACACGGGTGCGGTGAACGCGACCGACGAGAAGGCGAACTCGTCGCTGGTCGATGCCGACACGATCGGCCGCACCGGACTCGAGGCGCAGTACGACTCGGTGTTGCGCGGCGTCGACGGTAAGCAAACGGTGCTGCTCGACCCGCGCGGCATCGCCTCGGGCACTGGCGCGACCGTGCAACCCGTGCAAGGCGACACGCTCGTCACCAGCATCAATCTGGACGTGCAGACACTTGCCGAGCAGTCACTTGCGCAGCAGATTCGCGACTCGCGCGCGAAAGGCAAGCCGGCCACGGGCGGCGCGGTGATCGTGATGGACCCCAACAGCGGACGCATCATCGCGGCCGCCAGCTATCCGACGTACGACCCGCAGCTGTTCGTCGGCGGAATCTCGGACAGCGACTACGCGGCACTGACCGCGCCGTCGGCCGACGACCCGTTGCTCAGCCGCGCGATCGACGGGGCGTACGCGCCCGGGTCGACGTTCAAACTCATCACCTCGTCATCGCTGGTCACACATGGGGAACTCTCGCTCGACACCCTGTACGGATGCCCGCCGTCGGTGACCATCGACGGACGCGTCAAGACGAACTTCGACAGCGAGTCCTTCGGTGCGATCGACCTGCGCACCGCGCTCGGCTACTCGTGCGACACGTTCTTCTACATGCCCGCCGCCAACGAGTACTACGCGGACCAGGCGCGTGTCGATGCCGGGCAGAAGCCGAACGAGTACTTGCAGCGCATGGCCGCCTCGTACGGTGTCGGGCGCGCGCCGAGCATCGACCTGCCGGCGGGTGAGCAGTCGACGGGAAGCTACGCCGATCGCGAGACGCGGCTCACGCGGTGGCAGGCGAACAAGGCCCAGTACTGCGCGGACGCCAAGCGCGGGTTCGCAGGCCAGCCGAACGCGTCCTACCTCGAAGCCCTCGCCGCGGAGAACTGTACGGACGGATGGCGTTATCGCGCGGGTGACAACGCGGACATGGCGATCGGGCAGGGCGAAACGACGGTGTCTCCCCTGCAGCTCGCACTCGCGTACTCGGCGATGTTCGACGGCGGCAAGATCTGGGAGCCGACGCTCGGCTGGGGCGTCGTGAACGGCGCGGGCAAGCTCGTGCAGACGATCAACCCGAAGGTGCACAACAAGGTCGCGGTCAGCCAGAGCCTGTTCAACTACATCGCCGACTCGCTCGCGTTCAGCCGCGGCTGGGCGGTGTCCGGAGCCTTCGCGTACATCGGCTCGCCGTACCAGAACCAGCTCGGCGGCAAGACCGGCACGGCCGAGGTCTACGGCCGCGGCGACACGTCCTGGCTCGCATCGTGGGGTCCGGTCACGCACGACACGAAGGGCAACGTGCACGCGGGCTATGTCGTCGTGGGCATGGTCGAGCAAGCGGGCACCGGCGCCACGGCGGCCGGCCCGATGCTCAAGCGCATCTGGGACGGGATGTTCGGCGTCGGCAGCAAGGCATTGCTGCCTGAGCTGAAGGCGTCCAGGCATCTGCCGCGCATCGGGCCGCAAGTGCGCATCACGACGTCGTCCGTCCCGAAGAAGCCGGCTGCCGCAGGCGGTGTCGGTGGTGGGTCGGCCGACGCGGTGCTCACCCCGGCGGCGCGGGCCGGAGCGCAGCGATGACACTCGTCGCCCGCGACCCGCGCGCGCCGTTCTCGCTCGCAGCCGGGCCGGCCGCGGCGGACCGCCGCGCGT
>DATGFB010000152.1:0-2435 GCA_035309605.1 Jatrophihabitantaceae bacterium | reverse complement strand
GTGGAATGTCGGCGCGACGTGGCGCAACGACTCGATCTCGAGGTTGGCGATCGCCTTGCCGCTCACATCGGGCACCGACATGCCGAGCAGTAACGAGTAGATGTAGTTGCCGACGACGACGTTCCTGCCGAAGTCCGTCGTCTTCTCCGCGTAGTTCACATCCATGTGCAGCGGATGGTGGTTCATCGTGAGCAGGCAGAACAGATGGTCGTCGTACTCGGTCACGGTCTTGCCGGGCCAGTGCTTGTACACGGCGCCGACCTCGAACTCCTCGTAATACCTGCCGAACTGCACGGGACTCTCCTGTTCCTGGTTCCCCTCGAGCCGTAGTGCGCAATTCTCTCAGTCGAGGCGTACGGCAGTGCGAGTCAGGTCGAGCAGATCACATCCGTCCGTGAGCCACCTCTCACGCAACAACGGTGTTCCGTGCACGCGGGCCCAGGCGAGCTCGGTCGAGGTCGCGGGGAGCGCTTGCAGCACCTGCACGGGCCCTTCGGACGTGACGACGTCTGCCAACGGCGATTGCGCGATGACGACACCGGTACAGCGCGATCCGGGCGCGAACGGCTCCCCTAGGTCGACGGTCATCCCGGGCCGGTACACAACGCCCTCCACCGCCGGGGCAGCGGCGAGAATCGCCAACTTGCGCCACACCTCATCGCTTCGGGCCGTCACTGCGCGCACATGCAGCATCAATTCGGCGCGTGGGCCGTCGCTCGCGACCGCCGACTCGTCAGCCGGCGTCATGGGGCGGCGCGACATCCCGACGGACACGTACGCGATCTCGTCCGGGATCGGCTCGAAGCGCACGATGTCGATCGGTTCGACGCCGAGAAACGAGACGGTCGCACGCTGAGCAAGCTGCGCGAAGTGCTCGACGAGCGCACGCTCGACCTCTGCACCGATGTCGTGCACTGATGCGCGCGGGCTACCGGCGCCGATTCACAGATCGGCGATCTGCGGAATCACTCGCTCGGCGAGGATCTCGAGAGGCCGGATCTGCTCCACGCCCGGGATGCGGCTGTGCACGTGCGCGACACCGAGCTTGCCGAGGCCCTCCAGCGCGCGCAGCAGGGCGTCCACGTTCTCGCCGTCCGGTCCGGGGTCGAGCGGCAGCATCACCGTCTTCTCGATCTCGTCGTAATCGCGCCCCACCTCGTCGCAGCGCCGGCGGAGTACGTCGAGCTTGTGCTCGAGTTCGGGCGAGCCGAACAGGTTGCACGCCTGCGCGTACTGCGCGACCAATCGCAACGTCTTCTGTTCACCGCCGCCCCCGATGAGTATCGGCGGGTGCGGTCGCTGGATGGTCTGCGGCGAGTTCAGCGTGCGTTCGAGCGTGTAGTGCTTGCCGCGGTACGGTCCGTCGTCGTCGCTGCACATTTGCAGATAGATCTGCAGTGCCTCCTCGAGCCGCTCGAACCGCTCCGCCGTCGACGGGAAGAAGAGGCCTAGGCCGCGAGCCTCCTCTTCGTTCCACGCCGCGCCGATACCCAACCAGGCGCGGCCGTTGGACAACACGTCCAGCGTGCTCACGATCTTCGCGAGCAGGCCCGGCGCGCGATAAGTGACGGCGGTGACCCAGGCGAGCAACTCCACCCGCTTGGTGCGCGCCGCGAGATAGCCCAACGTCGTGTACGCGTCCAGCATCTCGTGCTCGGGCGGCCCGATGACATGGATCTGGAAGACGTGGTCCATCACGCTGACGCGGCTGAAGCCCAGGTCCTCGGCAGCGACCGCGATCGTCGTCAAGTGCTCGGCAAGTCGTTGCGGCCCGCCCGGCCACGTGAAGTCTGCGATGTGCACGCCCATGCGCATGGCGTCTCCCGTCGATCGTCGTCTCCCTCCTCACGCTAGCGCGTCCGGCATCACCGGAACGACGCCGCAATCGACTGTTCGAGCTCGGCGTAGCTCGTCCCCGCGCGGGCGAGCAGCCGGCCGATCCCGTCCAGCGCGTCGGACATCCCGCGCGCGTGCTGGTCGAACTGTTCGTACAGCGTGGTGAATTGCGCGGCTGCCGCGCCTGCCCATTCGCCGCCGAACAACGGCGTCAGATTCGACCGCAGACTCTGGTGCTCGCCGCGAACGGTGGACGAGACGCGCGCCATCGTTGCGCTGAGCGTGGACAGTTGTTCCGGCGTCACTCGCAATGCCGTCATCGGTTTGCTCCTTCGCTGCGCGGACTGCGCACTCGTGCGGATATCGGCGTGACGGTAGTGCGCTCGCGGACGAAGTCGTCGCCCGTCGTCCACAGGCCGGATCACTGTCCACAACTTGCGTCTGGCGCCGACGCGCAGTCGTTAGATCGTGTGATGGTCGCGCTCGTGCGCACCGATCTGACGTTGCGAGCCGGCGCCGGCGTTCATTGCGATGTCGCTGTGGTCGCGCCGGACGGCACGCGGCTGGGCGACGTCGACGCTCAATTGCGCGCGATCGTG
>DATGFB010000151.1:0-4541 GCA_035309605.1 Jatrophihabitantaceae bacterium | reverse complement strand
CGCCTCGTCGAGTACGGCGTGGACGATGACGGTGCTCCAGGCGGCCGACCCCGGGCCCGACGGTGTGGTTTGCACTGCCGACGACGTGCACGGCGCGGTGCTGCAGTTCGTGTCGAACGCCGCGGTGTCGCCGGGAGCGGTGCCGCCCATCGACTACCACGTGCTCGTCGCAACCGATGCGCGCGACGGCACGGTCGCCCTCAACACCGCGGTCGTGAGCGCTCCGGACAACCGGCAGTCGGCGCAGGACCGCACGTTCGTCGGCTACATCACGTTGCGTTCGGCCGCGGAGGTGCGCATCTTCAAGACGGCCGACCAGCCCACGGTCGAGGTCGCGCCCGATCAGATCGGCTACACGCTCACGTGGTCCGACACCGAGGCAACCGACGTCGGCAAGACGCAGTGGATCGACGTGCTGCCTTATGTCGGCGATAGTCGCGGCAGCGCGTTCTCCGGATCGCTGGCGCTCGCATCGATCGACCTGCACGGCGCCACCTCTGGCGTGACTGTCGAGTACACCGACGCGACGCCGTCATCGGTCGCGCCTGATCCGTCGGCCGCGAGCAACCAGCCGTCAGGCAGCACGACATGGTGCACGCAGTCTTCGTTCGGCTCGACCGGATGCCCATCGTCGATGGGGGACGTCACGGCGATCCGGATCACGATCAACGACCTGCACTCCGGTGACACCGGCTCGCTGCATCTGATCGAGCAGCCGACCGGCAACGTCGAGGGCGACGCGTACGCCAATGACGTCGGACCGGGCCGGGCCGCTGCGCTGCAGCTCGCAGTGCCCGAGTCGAACGTCGTTCAGGTCGACGTCGTGGCGTCATCGATCGGTCGTCGGGTGTGGTTGGACGCGAACCACGACGGCATTCAGGACCCGGGTGAAGCCGGCCTCGCGGGTGTGACGCTCGACTACAGCGGCACGGTCGGCTCGGTGTCGGTGTCGGGGTCGGTCGTGACGGGTGCGGACGGTGTCTACACGTTGCCGAACCTGCACTCTGGCACGTACCGGGTCGTCGTGGATGCCTCGACCCTGCCCGCGGGCCTGGTGCCGACGTACGACCTCGACAACGGCACCGTCAACCCCGACGGCGACAGCGGTGACGTCGTGCTCGCCCAGGACACGGACCGCACCGACGTGAACTTCGGCTACGCACCGGCACCGCCGCCGCCGCCGTCGAGCAGCACACCGCCGCCGTCGAGCAGCACGCCTCCGCCGCCGCCGTCGTCGAGCAGCACGCCACCGCCGCCGCCGTCGTCGAGCAGCACGCCTCCGCCGCCGCCGTCGTCGAGCAGCACGCCGCCGCCGTCGAGCAGCACGCCGCCGCCGCCGTCGTCGTCGGGCTCCCCCTCAACATCGGCGACAGTGCTGCCCACGAGTGGGTCGTCGTCGCGCTCGGCCTTAGTGGAGCCGAGTGCCACGTCCCATCGTCCGCACAGTGGTTCAGGCGGCGCGCTGGCTGTCACCGGCTCTGACGCAGGTGCCTTGCTCGCCCTCGCGGCCGCTCTGACGGCCTGCGGCGCCCTGCTGTTGACGCTCGCGCGACGCAGGAAGCGGCACGGGTAAGCGCAGGCTTGCCCGCCGGCCTAGATGCCGGCGGGCAGCTGCATCTCACGCAGGTCGTGCGCTTCGACGAGTGCGGGCTCGGTCACGGCCCGTACCTCGTGCACCGAAACGCCGGGTGCGAGTTCGCGCAGCATCAGTCCGCTGCTCGTGATGTCGATGACGGCTAGATCCGTGATGACGCGCTGTACGCACTTCTTGCCGGTCAACGGCAGGCTGCACTGATCGACGATCTTCGCCGTGCCGTCCTTGGCCGAGTGCTCCATCATCACGATCACGCGCTTGGCGCCGTGCACGAGGTCCATGGCCCCGCCCATCCCCTTGATCATCTTGCCGGGGATGGTCCAATTGGCGAGGTCGCCGTTGACCGCGACCTGCATCGCGCCGAGCACCGCGACGTCGATGTGCCCGCCGCGGATCATGCCGAACGAGGTCGCCGAGTCGAAGAATGCGGCGCCGGGCAGGATCGTCACCGTCTCCTTGCCCGCGTTGATCAGATCGGGATCCTCGTCGCCCTCGTACGGGTAGGGCCCGACGCCGAGGATGCCGTTCTCGGACTGCAGCACGACGTGTACCCCAGGCGCGACGTAATTCGGTACGAGCGTCGGCAGGCCGATGCCGAGGTTGACGTACTGCCCGTCCTCGAGCTCGGCGGCGACTCGCGCGGCGAGCTGCGTGCGAGTGAGTGTCATGACGCCGTCCCTGGCCGCGGCCGCGTGGTGAGCTTCTCGATCTTCTTGCCGGCCTCGCCGACCTCGACGACGCGCTGCACGAAGACCCCGGGCGTGTCGATGTGCTCCGGATCGAGCTCACCCGGCTCGACGAGCTGCTCGACCTCGGCGATCGTCACCCGGCCGGCCATCGCGCACAGTGGGTTGAAGTTGCGCGCCGACGCGTCGTAGGACAGGTTGCCGTGCCGATCGCCGCGCGCTGCGCGCACCAGCGCGAAGTCCGTGACGATGCCGAGTTCGAGAACGTACGTCGCGCCGTTGAACTCGCGCACCTCCTTCGGCGGTGACGACACCGCGACCGAACCATCGGAGGCGTACCGCCACGGCAGTCCGCCTTCGGCGACAAGCGTGCCGACGCCCGCGGGCGTATAGAACGCCGGGATGCCCGCGCCTCCGGCGCGCAGCCGCTCGGCGAGCGTGCCTTGCGGGCACAGCTCGAGCTCGAGTTCGCCGGCGAGGTACTGGCGCGCGAACTCGCGGTTCTCGCCGACGTAGGAACCCGTCGTGCGCCGGATGCGTCTGGCGGCGAGGAGCAGGCCGAGCCCGCCGCCGTCGACACCGCAATTGTTCGACACGGTCTCGAGAGCGGTCGTGCCTTGTTCGAGCAACGCCGCGATCAGCACATGGGGGATGCCGCACAGCCCGAATCCGCCGACCGCGATCGACGCGCCGTCGCCGATGTCGGCGACCGCGTCGCGAGCCGTGGCAAAGGTCTTGTCCATGACTCTGGGACCATACCGACGTGTTCGGTTCGGCGGTGTGGCGCGGGCGCGTCGCCTGGGCATCGCCGGACCTGCTCGCGGCTGCCCTCGCCGGATTCAGCGTCGGCCCGATGCTGCTGCTGGTCGCCGGCCACTTCGGCGCGGCGCTGGCCGTGCCGCTGGGCCTCGCCGGCGCGGCCGTCGCCTGCTGGCTGGCCGGCCTGCCCGACCGCGACGAGCTGCGCGGCGCGCCGCTGTGGACCTGGGCCGCCCTGCTGGTGGCCGTTGTGTGGTTCGCCTACAACGTGCGGTACAGCGCTCAGGACGTCTATCAGACGCGTGACCCGGCGACCTACACCATCACCGGGCAGTGGCTCGTGCACCACGGCTCGCTGCAGATCCACACACTGCCGCAGATCTTCGGCTCCCCCCCGAACTCAATCGCAGCCAGCGGCTCGTACGCGCAGGTCGGCCCTGGGCTGCTCAACGCGCAGGGCGATCACCTGTTGCCGGTGCTTCTCGCCCTGAGCGGTTCGCTGTTCGGGACCGCTGCGCTGCTCAAGACCGGCGTGGTGCTCGCCGCGCTGTCGCTCATCGTGTTCTTCGGGCTGGCGCGACGTGTCGTCGGCCCGTTCCTCGCGCTACTCGCGATGATCGCGCTCGCGGTGAGTACCCCGATGATCTTCGTCGGGCGGGATTCGTACACCGAGCCACTCACCATGCTGTTCCTGACCGGTGCGCTGCTTTTCGTCCATCGCGGCTGGACGAGCGGACGCGGCCGCGATTGGGCGCTCGCGGGCCTGCTCGGCGGCGCATCGACGTGCGTTCGCGTGGACAGTTACGGTGCGCTGGCTGGTGTCGTGCTGTCGGTCGCGCTGTACGTCGCTGTCGCGACCGGTGCACAGCGCCGGCGAGTACGTCATGCCGGTGCGTTCCTGCTCGGTGCCGTGGCACCGGTGACGCTCGGCTGGCTCGATCTCACGCATCTGTCCAGGCAGTACTACCAGGCGCAGCACGCCAACATCACCTATATAGCGGAGCTGCTCGTCGCCGTCACGCTGCTCAGTCCGGTCGCGATCTGGCTGCTGCGGCGCACGAGACTTCGAGACTGGGTGGCCTCGCAGACAGTCGCGCATCGGGTACCGCAGATCGCGGCGGTGGTGCTGGCTGTCGTGTTCGCCCTGCTCGTCACCCGCCCGGCCTGGCAGACGACGCACGGCGCGTTCAACCAGGACCTGGTGAACATGCAGTTGCGGTGGGGCGCGCCGGTAGACGGCACGCGCACGTACAACGAGCACACCCTGTACTGGCAGGTCTACTACTACGGATGGCCGACGATCGTGCTCGGCTTCGCGGGGTACGCCGTGCTGATCACGTACTTCGTGCGCGAGCGCCGCTATGAGCTGTCCGCGCTGCTCGGGAGTGGGCTGTCGATGTCAGCGTTGTACTTGTACACCTCGCAAGTCGCGCCGGATCAGCCGTGGGCGATGCGCCGGTACATGCCGGTGATCGTTCCGCTGATGCTCATCGCGGCCGCAA
>DATGFB010000150.1:0-4612 GCA_035309605.1 Jatrophihabitantaceae bacterium | reverse complement strand
GTCGGTGGCCCTCGATTCTCCCATGCGCACTACGCTCGGCTGGTGCCGAGCCGCATCCGCGTCGTGATCGCGAAGCCGGGCCTCGACGGGCACGACCGGGGCGCCAAGATCATCGCGCGTGCCTTGCGCGACGCGGGCATGGAGGTCGTCTACACCGGCCTGCATCAGACGCCCGAGCAGATAGTGCGAACGGTCATTCAGGAGGACGCGGACGCCGTCGGCTTGTCGGTGCTGTCCGGCGCGCACATGACGTTGTTCGCGCGCACCCTCGAGTTGCTGCGCGAGGCCGACGCGGCCGACGTCGTCGTGTTCGGCGGCGGGATCATCCCGGACGCCGACATCCCCGAGCTGGAGAGCTCGGGTGTGGCGAAGATCTTCACGCCGGGCGCGACGATCGACGACATCGTGCACTGGGTCCGCGAGAACGTGGGTGCGCGAGACACGGCGTGACGTGTGCCCGGCGTGAATCCAGTCTCAGCGGCAGGCGTGCCGTACTTGTGCTGACTTAGGCTCTCCCGAAGGCCCCCTGCACAACGGCGCAGGCTTGTGGCCGCAGCATCAGCCGAACGAGGACGGACTAACGACGTGGACCTGTTCGAGTACCAGGCCAAACAGCTCTTCCAGCGCTTCGGGGTTCCGGTGAGCCTCGGCGACGTCGCGACCACACCGGACGAGGCGCAGGCGATCGCCGCGCGACTGGGCGGCGTGACGGTGGTCAAGGCGCAGGTGAAGATCGGCGGCCGCGGCAAGGCCGGCGGCGTGAAGGTCGCCAAGACGCCGGACGAGGCACGCGAGCACGCCGCGCAGATCCTCGGCATGGACATCAAGGGCCACACCGTGCACCGCGTGCTCGTCGACCCTGGCGCGCAGATCGAGCAGGAGTACTACGTCTCGTACCTGCTCGACCGCGCGAACCGCACGTTCCTCGCGATGGCGTCCTACGAGGGCGGCATGGAGATCGAGCAACTCGCGGTGGAACGTCCCGACGCGCTTGCGAAGGTGCCGGTGGACGCGTTGCAGGGTGTCGACGACGCGAAGGCGAACGAGATCGTGACGGCGGCGAAGTTCCCGCCCGAGGTCGCCGGCAAGGTGGCCGACATCCTCGTCAAGCTCTGGGACGCGTTCGTCGGATCGGATGCCACGCTCGTGGAGGTCAACCCGCTCGCGAAGGTTGCGTCCGGTGACGTGCTCGCGCTCGACGGCAAGGTGACGCTCGACGACAACGCGAACTTCCGCCAGCCGGGCAACGCCGAGCTCGTCGACGTCTCGTCGACCGATCCGCTGGAGCAGATGGCGAAGGAGAAGGACCTCAACTACGTCAAGCTCGACGGTGAGGTCGGCATCATCGGCAACGGCGCGGGACTGGTCATGTCGACGCTCGACGTCGTCGCGTACGCAGGCGAGCAACACGGCGGCGTCAAGCCGGCCAACTTCCTCGACATCGGCGGCGGGGCGTCCGCCGAGGTGATGGCGGCCGGTCTCGACATCATCTTGAACGACCCGTCGGTCCGTTCCGTGTTCGTGAACGTGTTCAGCGGCATCACCGCGTGTGATGCGGTCGCGAACGGCATCGTCGGCGCGCTCGACCTGCTCGGCGACGAAGCGAGCAAGCCGCTCGTCGTCCGTCTCGACGGCAACAACGTCATCGAAGGACGACGCATCTTGACCGAGCGCGCGCATCCGCTCGTCACGCTCGTCGACACCATGGACGCAGCGGCCGACAAGGCCGCCGAACTCGCAAACGTAGGTGGCTGAGGCATGAGCATCTGGCTGGACGAGAACTCCAAGATCATCGTTCAGGGCATCACCGGCGGTGAGGGCAGCAAGCACACCCGGCGCATGCTCGCGTCGGGCGCGAACGTCGTCGGCGGCGTCAACGCGCGTAAGGCGGGCACCAAGGTCGACTTCGACGGGACGGTGCTGCCGGTGTACGCGACCGTCGCCGAGGCGATGGCCGACAGCGGCGCGAACGTCACCGTCGGGTTCGTGCCGCCGGCGTTCACCAAGGACTCGGTGATCGAGGCGATCGACGCCGAGATCCCGCTCGCCGTCGTCATCACCGAAGGTGTGCCGGTGCACGACACCGCCGCGTTCTGGGCGTACGCGCAGGGCAAGAGCACGCGCATCGTCGGGCCGAACTGTCCCGGTGTGATCAGCCCCGGCAAGTCGAACGCCGGCATCATCCCCGCCGACATCACCGGCCCGGGCCGCATCGGCCTCGTGTCGAAGTCGGGCACGCTGACGTACCAGATGATGTTCGAGCTGCGCGACTTCGGCTTCTCGACCGCGGTCGGCATCGGCGGTGACCCGATCATCGGCACGACGCACATCGACTGCCTGGCCGCGTTCGAAGCCGATCCGGACACGGACGCGATCGTCATGATCGGCGAGATCGGCGGCGACGCCGAGGAGCGGGCCGCCGCGTTCATCCAGGCGAACGTGACCAAGCCGGTGGTCGGTTACGTCGCGGGCTTCACCGCGCCCGAGGGCAAGACGATGGGCCACGCCGGCGCGATCGTGTCCGGGTCGTCCGGCACGGCGCAGGCCAAGAAGGAAGCGCTCGAGGCAGCCGGCGTGCAGGTCGGCAAGACGCCGAGCGAGACGGCACGGCTGATGCGCGAGATCCTCGGCGGCTGATACCGGCGGGTTCGCGGCGTATCACCGGAGCTGTCCGGCACTCCTGGACAACGCGCGTGTTGTTTGTTCACAGCGCGCGCTCACAGGTCTAGCTTTGCTGTGATTGTCCGGGATTCCCGACGAGGAGAACGCCATGACGTTCCAGCCGCCACCTCCGCCGCCGCCCCCGGGCGGGCCGATGCCACCGCCGTCCGGAGACGAGCCACAGGGAACTCCGCAGCCGCCACCGCCGTACCAGCCGCCACCACCTGCCCAACCGCAGTACCAGCCACCGCCACCGGCGCAGCCGCCGTACCAGCCACCGCCAGCGGCCCAACCGCCGTACCAGGCGCCGTCGGCCTACACGGCACCGCCGGCATCGCAGTGGAGTGCGCCGGCCGGCGGGCCGACCGGGTTCGATCCCAAGTCGGTCAACGCACTGGACTGGGCCCTGCTCGCGATCGGGTTCTTCACCCTCATCTTCTCGTTCTTCGGCTTCTACACCGGTAGCGCGAGCGGTCTCGGCGTGAGCCGCTCCGACAGCATCAGCGCCTGGCATGACATCGCCGGCGGCGGGTTCTTCGCCTGGATCGGCGTGATCCTGACGTTCCTCGCTGCGGTGATCTTGGCCCTCGCGCTGTTCTCGCCGTCCACCAAGCTGCCGTGGAACGTGCGGCTGATCGTGCTCGCCGGCTTCGGCATCGGGTTCATCTGCGAGGTGCTCGCAACGTTCCTGCACCCGAAGTTCTACGACTTCCACATCGGTCCGGTCCACTACACGATCGGGCACGGGTTCTCGTTCTGGATCGTGCTCATCCTGACCTTGATCGGCGCGGTGCTCGCCCTTATGCGAGCGCAGCAGACCAACACGCAACTGCCCGGGCCGCTCAACAACATCCCGAAGATCGGGAGTTAGTCAGCCGACAGCGCGCGGATTCGCCGGAGCGACGCTCCGGCGAATCTCGCCTTACGGCGTGTCCTGGTCGGGTTCACCCGCCGGCTTTGCCAGCCTGGACCGGTGAGCGCACGTACTGACAGCACGCGTCGTCGCGTCGTGCCCGACGCCGCGGGTCAGTCTCTGTGGCTTGCCGCGGCGTGGACGGGCGTCGGTGCGGCCATCGTGTGCGCCACGCTGGCGATCGTCGCGGTCGCGATCTGCTGGCTGCCGGTCGCGGGCGCGTCCGCCCATCCGACCTCGGCGCTGCGCGCCGGACTGCTGACGTTTCTCGCGGCGCTGCACGGAGGCGTCACGATCGACGGCACCGCTGCCGCGTTCCTGCCGCTCGGCCTGCTGCTGATCGTCGCACTGACCACTGCGCGAGCCGGTGCCGCGCTCGGTGACACCGCGACCGAGTTGGGTGAGGACGATCCGCGTCGGCTCGTGCGCGCCGCATTGGTGCAGGCGGCATCGTTCGCGTTCGCGGCGGTGATCGCGGTGCCGTTCGCACACCTCGGCACCAGCCGCGCCTCGTACGGCGATGTGTTGGTCGCGGCGCTCGTCGTATTCGTCGTCACGGGCGGCGTCGCGTTCGTGCGTGCGTCCGCTCTCGGTTCGCACGTCGCGGCACTGGTGCCGGCGCGTGTGGTGCGCGGCGCGCGTGCTGCCGCGGCAGCGGTCACGATCTATCTCGGCGCCGGCGCGCTGCTCGTCGCCGTCTCGCTCGTGCTGCACCTGTCACGTGTCGAAGCGCTGTCGCGGCAGGTCGGAAGCGGCTGGGGCGGCGTGCCGATCTTGCTGCTCGGCGTCCTCGCCGCGCCCAACGCGGTCGTCGCCGGCTCAACCTACCTCGCCGGTCCCGGCTTCGCCGTCGGCACCGGTACGCACGTCGCGCCCTTGGCGACGACGCACGGCCTGGTCCCCGCGTTTCCCATCCTCGGCGCGTTGCCCGACGGCCACGGCGCGACGACACCGGTGTGGATTCTCGTGTCGGTGACGCCACTGCTCGCCGGCGTGTACGCCGCGCGGCTGTGCAAGCGGGCGACGACGTGGCGCGAG
>DATGFB010000149.1:0-2695 GCA_035309605.1 Jatrophihabitantaceae bacterium | reverse complement strand
CCGAACGGCTCGTCGAGCAGCAGCACCTTCGGCTCGACCGCGAGCGCCCGTGCGAGCGCCATGCGCTGGCGCTGCCCACCGGACAACTGCGAGGGCAGCCGGTCGGCGAACTGCTCGAGGTGGACGAGTTCGAGCAACTCGTGCACCCGGCGCCGGACCTCGTCCTTCGGCCGCTTGCGGATCTCGAGGCCGAACGCGACGTTGCGATACACCGACAGGTGTTTGAACGCGGCGTAGTGCTGGAACACGAACCCGACGTTGCGCCGCTGCGCCGGCACACCGGTGGCTTCGACACCGTCGATGCGCACGGTGCCCGAATCGGGAGTTTCGAGCCCGCCGATGATGCGCAGGAGCGTCGACTTGCCGCCGCCGCTCGGGCCGAGCAACGCGGTGAGCCGACCGCTCTCGACGTCGAGGTCGACGCCGTCGAGTGCGGTGAACGCGCCGAACTTCTTGACGACGCCGACGGCGTTGATGCTCATGCGGATTCCTTGGGACGGATGAACGAGACGACGACGATCGCGATGACCGCGACCACGATGAGCACGAGCGACACCTGATACGACCCAGGTTCGAGCTGCTCGACGCGCTCGTCGACGAGCAGGGTCGCGGTCTGCGTCTGCCCAGCGCCACTGATGTCGCCGGAGACGACCTTGACCGCGCCGAATTCGCCGATCGCGCGCGCGATGCTGAGCACGACTCCGTACGCGAGCGCCCACTTGATCGTCGGCAGCGTGATGCGCCGGAAGCGCTGCAACGCATTCGCGCCGAGCATCTGCGCGGCCTGCTCCTGCTCGATGCCCTCGTCCTCGAGAACGGGCACGACCTCGCGCACGACGAGGGGCAGCGACACGAACGCCGTCGCGAGGATCATGCCGGGCACCGCGTAGATGACGTCGAAGCCGCCGTCGTGCAGTGGTTTGCCGAACCAGCCGTTGTACGGGCCGTAGACGAGCACGAGCGCGAGGCCGACGACGATCGGCGACACCGATATGGACAGGTCGATCAGCGCGCCCAGCGCGCGCTTGCCGGGGAACCGGTAGCGCGCGAGCAGGATCGCGACGCCGACGCCGAACACGGTGTTGATCGCGACGGCGGCCACGGTGACGATGCCGGTCAGTTCGAACGCCTTGACGGCCTGCGCAGAGCTGATCGCGTCCCAGAACTGCGCCGCGCCCTGCTCGACCACGCGCCAGCAGATGACGATCAGCGGCAACAACACGACGACCGAGACGTAGCCGATCGCGAGGCCACGCATCGTGTACCGCGGGCGACGGCTGACCGTCGTCGAGCTAGCCACGTCGAGCCGCCCAGCGCTGCAGGACGTCGAGCAGCAGCAGCACGATCAGGCTCACCACGAGCAGCACCGTCGCAACGGCGGCGGCGCTCGCGTAGTCGAAGTTCTCGATCTGCTGGAAGATGTACATCGACGAGACGAGGGTGCGGTCCAGTCCGCCGCTGATCAGCAGCATCGACCCGAACTCGCCCATCGCGCGTGCGAACGCCAGCGCGGTGCCCGACGCGATGGCCGGCAGCAGTACAGGGAGCACGATGCGCCGGAACGTGGTGGCCGGCGGCGCACCGAGCGACGCCGCAGCCTCCTCGGCCTCGGTGTCGAGATTGAGCAAGACGGGCTGCACGGTACGCACCACGAACGGCAGCGTGACGAACAACAGCGCGAAGAACACACCGCGTTGCGTCCCGAGCAGGTTGATGCCGACGGGTGTCGTCGGGCCGTACAGGACGAGCAGCACGAGTCCCGCCACGATCGTCGGCAGGGCGAACGGGATGTCGATGACGATCTCGAGCAGCCGCCGGCCGCGGAACCGATCGCGCACCAGCACCCAGGCGATGAGCGTGCCCATCACCGCGTTCACCACGCTGACGCCGAGCGAGCACAACAACGTGAGCCGAAGGGCCTGCCAGGCACCCGGCGTCGTTACGTCGTGCCAGAAACCGCTCCAGCCGCCGCCGGTGCTCTTCGCGACGACGGCGGCGAGCGGTATCAGCACGAGCACGCTGAGCCAGCTCACCGCGATGCCGAGGCCGAGGCCGGACGTACCACGCAGCCGCAACGTCGTCTCGGCGCTCGCCGGAACGTGGCGTGGCGCGATGTCCTCGGACACCGCGCCCGGCGCGTCGAGTACTGCCGTCATCCGGTTGCGTTCTCGATCTTTGTCACGATGCCCGTGCTCGCATCGAAGAACTTCGCGTTCACCGCGGACCAGCCGCCCAACTCGGAGATCGTCGTCAACTTCGTGACGCTCGGGTACGGATTGCTCGGGTCGTTCGCGCCCACCACGTCGGTCGCCGTGACACCGGCGTCGACGGGCCGGAAGCCCTTCGCCGCGAAGATCTGCTGGCCCGCCGCGCTGAGTGCGAAGGACAGGAAGTCCTTCGCCGATTGACCCGCCGTGACGGTGACTGCAGCCGGCGTCTCGATGAGCATCGAGTCGGACGGCACGACGTAGTCGATCGACGCGCCCTTCGCGCGCGCGGCGATCGCCTCGCTCTCGTACGAGATCAGCACGTCACCCGTGCCGGACGTGAACGTGCTCGTCGCAGCCGATCCACTGGCCGGCTTCGCCACGACGTTCTTGAAGAACTTCGTCAGGTAATCCTGCGCCTGCGCGTCCGTGCCACCGTTCGCGATCACGTGCTCGTACGCGGCGAGGATGTTCCACTTCGCCGATCC
>DATGFB010000148.1:0-2696 GCA_035309605.1 Jatrophihabitantaceae bacterium | reverse complement strand
CCGTTGGTGGCGCCATAGCCGATCACGTTGCCGGCGATGATCTGGTCGTCGGCGGCGAAGCTGGCCTCCGGGTCGGGCGCGACGATCAGCCGGCCGCCGGACAGGCCCTTGCCCACGTAGTCGTTGGCGTCGCCCTCCAGGCGCAGCGTGACACCGCGCGGCAGGAACGCGCCGAAGGACTGGCCCGCCGAGCCGCGGAAGGTGATGTCGATCGTGCCCGGCGGCAGGCCCTCGGCGCCGTAGCGGCGAGTCACGAGCGAACCGAGCATCGTGCCGACCGTGCGGTTGACGTTGCGCACCGGCAGTTCGAGCTTGACCGCCGACCCGTCGAGCAGCGCGCCCTCGCAGAGCTGGATCAGCGTGTTGTCGAGTGCTGCGTCGAGACCGTGGTCCTGCTCGCGTGCGCGCTTGCGCCCGTCGCCATACGGCGTCTGCGGCGCGGCGAGGATCGGCGTCAGGTCGAGCCCGTCCGCTTTCCAGTGCTGGATCGCCTTGCTCGTGTCGAGCGTCTCGACCTGGCCGATCGCCTCGTCGAGCGACCGGAAGCCGAGCGACGCGAGGATCTCGCGAACCTGCTCGGCGACGTATTCGAAGAACGTGACGACGAACTCCGGCTTGCCACTGAACCTCTCACGCAGCACCGGGTTCTGCGTGGCGACGCCGACGGGACACGTGTCGAGATGGCACACACGCATCATCACGCAGCCGGACACGATGAGCGGAGCGGTCGCGAAGCCGTACTCCTCGGCGCCGAGCAACGCCGCGACCACGACGTCACGCCCGGTCTTCATCGCGCCGTCGACCTGCACCGTGATGCGGTCACGCAGCCCGTTGAGCAACAACGTCTGCTGCGTCTCCGCGAGGCCCAACTCCCACGGCAGTCCGGCGTGCTTGAGCGACGTGAGCGGCGCGGCGCCGGTACCGCCGTCGTGGCCCGAGATCAGCACGACGTCCGCGTGTGCCTTCGACACACCTGCGGCAACAGTGCCGACGCCGGCCTCCGCGACGAGCTTGACGTGCACCCGCGCCTGCGCGTTCGCGTTCTTCAGGTCGTGGATGAGTTGGGCAAGATCCTCGATCGAGTAGATGTCGTGGTGCGGCGGCGGCGAGATCAGTCCGACGCCAGGTGTCGAATGCCGGGTGCGCGCGATCCACGGGTACACCTTGAAACCGGGCAGCTGCCCGCCCTCGCCCGGCTTCGCGCCCTGCGCGACCTTGATCTGGATGTCGTCAGCGTTCACCAGGTAGTGACTCGTCACGCCGAACCGCCCGGACGCGACCTGCTTGACCGCACTGCGCCGCAGGTCGCCGTTCTCGTCGGGCGTGAACCGCCGCGCGTCCTCGCCGCCCTCGCCGCAGTTCGACTTGCCGCCGATGCGGTTCATCGCGATCGCCAGCGTCTCGTGCGCCTCCGCCGAGATCGAGCCGTACGACATCGCACCGGTCGCGAAACGGCGCACGATCGCCGACACCGGTTCGACTTCGTCGATCGGCACCGGCGGGCGGGTGCTACGGAACTCGAACAGGCCGCGCAAGGTGCCGCCGTCGCGGTTGAGCGCCTCGACCTTTTCGGTGTATTCGCGGAACAACTCGTAGCGCCGCTGCCGGGTGGCGTGCTGCAGCAGGAACACCGTCTCGGGGTTGAACAGGTGCAGTTCGCCCTCACGCCGCCACAGGTACTCGCCGCCGATGTCGAGGCGGCGGTGGGCACGCGCGGTCGGCACGATCGGGAACGCGGTCGCGTGCCGCGCTGCCGCTTCCTCGGCAAGGACGTCGAGCCCGACACCGCCGAGTCGCGACGGTGTGCGGCCGAAGTACTCGTCCACCAACCCCTGCTCGAGGCCGAACGCCTCGAACACCTGCGCGCCCGTGTACGACGCGATCGTCGAGATGCCCATCTTGGACATCACCTTGAGCACGCCCTTGCTCAACGCCTTGACGTAGTTGGCGACGGCCTTCTCCGCCGTGACGCCGCTGATGGCACCCGACGCGACGAGGTCGTCGATCGTCTCGAAGGCAAGGTACGGGTTGACCGCTGCCGCGCCATAGCCGATGAGCAGCGCGATGTGGTGCACCTCGCGCGCCTCGCCGGTCTCGGCGACGAGCCCGACCTGCGTGCGCTGACCGGTGCGGATGAGGTGCTGGTGCACAGCCGACGTGAGCAGCAGCGACGGGATGGGCGCGTGGTCGGCGTCGCAGTTGCGGTCGGACAGGATGAGGATGCGCGCGCCTTCCTCGACGGCGCGCGAGCAGTCGCGGCGTACCCGTTCGAGCGCGCCACGCAGTGCCTCGCCCCCACCGTGCACGCGGTAGCGGCCGTCGATGAGCTGACACTCGAAACCGGGCATGTCGCCGTCGGCGTTGACGTGCCAGATCTTCGCGAGCTCGTCGTTGTCGACGACGGGACGCGGTATCACGATCTGCCGGCACGATCCGGGACTCGGCTCGAGCAGGTTGCGTTCGGGACCGATCGTGCCCGCGAGCGAGGTGACCATCTCTTCACGGATCGCGTCGAGCGGCGGATTCGTCACCTGCGCGAAGAGCTCGGTGAAGTAGTCGAACAGCAGCCGTGGCCGCTTCGACAACACTGCGAGCGGCGTGTCGGTACCCATCGAGCCGATCGGCTCGACGCCGGCGGTCGCCATCGGCGCGATCAGGACGCGCAACTCCTCCTCGGTGTAGCCGAAGATCTGCTG
>DATGFB010000147.1:0-11509 GCA_035309605.1 Jatrophihabitantaceae bacterium | reverse complement strand
TGCTCAGCCGAGCTATCGGCCATGCGCGCGCACTCGAGCTGTTGCTGTCCGGGCGTGTGTTCGATGCGGACGAGGCGTTTGCCCTCGGCTTGGTGCACCGTGTTGTCGAACCTGGTGCGGCACTCCCGCTGGCGCTCGCTTACGCGCGCGACCTCGCAGCCAACGTTTCACCGCACTCAATGGCAATGATCAAGTCACAGATGCTGCTCGACCTCGACGCGACGCTGCAGCAGTCGTTCGCTCGCGCACTCGAGCTCATACCGATTGCGAAGGGGCATCCCGACTACCGCGAAGGCGTCGAGAGTTTCGTCGCCAAGCGTCCGCCTGAGTTCCTGCCCTACCCGCTACCGGAGGCGTGAGCGTGGAGATCGAGTTCGCACCGGAGGATCGCGCGTTCGCCGAACAGGTTCGCAGCTGGCTGGACGAGCATCTCGTCGGCGAGTTCGCCGAGCATCGCGGCGTCGGCGGTGCCGACGATGCCGAAGCATGGGATGTGCGACTGCGTTGGGAGAAGGAACTCTCCGCGGGCGGTTGGCTGGGGCTCACGTGGCCGAAGGAGTACGGCGGACGCGCGGCAACCCACTCGCAGGAGGTGGTATTCGAGTACGAGTACGCGAAGGCGCAAGCGCCGTATCGCGTCGGCATCCAGGGCACCGACCTCTTCGGTCCCACGCTGCTGCGCTTCGGCAGCGAGGAACAGAAGCGCCGGTTCCTGCCCAAGATCATCGCGGTCGAGGAGTTCTGGGGTCAGGGCTTCAGCGAGCCCGAGGCGGGTTCCGACCTCGCGTCGGTGCGTACGACGGCGCGGCTCGAAGGCGACGAATGGATCGTGGACGGCCAGAAGATCTGGATGACATTCGCGTCGTCGGCCGACTGGCTCTACGTCCTCGCCCGCACGGATCCGACCGTTGCCAAGCACAAGGGTTTGTCGCTGTTGCTGGTGCCGGCCGACCAGACTGGCGTAGACATCCGTCCCATCAAGAACATGCTCGGCGCGAGTGAGTTCTGTGAGGTGTTCTTCACCGGAGCCCGCACGCGTGCTGATCTCGTTGTCGGCGCGGTCAACGACGGCTGGCGGGTTGCCCTCGGTGCACTCGGTGTCGAGCGCGGAACGTTGTTGATGCCGATGCAGCTACGCATCGAGCGTGAGGCCGATGCGCTGGTTGCGCTCGCGCGCGAACGCGACGTGTCGCCGTCGCTGCGGCATCGCATCGTGGACGCGTGGGTGGGCGTGCACCTGATGCGGACGACCAACCTGCGCACGCTCGGCGAGGTGCTGCGTGGAGAGGAGCCCGGTCCGCAGGCAACGACCAGCAAGCTCTTCGCGTCCGGACAACACCAACGGCTGCTCGACCTCGCGATGGAAGTGCTCGCCGACGACGCCACCACGGTCGGCCCCGGCTACGACCTCGGCCGGTGGCAGCACAACTTCCTGCTGTCGAAGGCGGAGAGCATTTACGGCGGCACGAGCCAGATCCAGCGCAACATCATCGGCGAGCGCTTGCTCGGCCTCCCGAAGGAACCGACACCCGCCGCCTAGACGACGCGGTCAATTACGCATGTACGCGCCACCGGCGATGTTGATGACTTCGCCGGTGATGAACCGCCCACGCTGAGACGCGACGAAAGCAACCGCCTCGGCAATGTCGGACGTGTCCGGCAGGTCGCCCAGCGGACCGGTCGGCGCCTGCCGCGCCAAGAGTTCCGCGTTGTCCTCCGCGAACTTCGTTCCTTTGACCACGCCCATCGAGAGGAACACCGCGCGGATGCCGTACGGGCCGCCCTCGTGTGCCAGGCCGCGGGTCAGCGCACTCAAGCCGCCCTTCGTCGCGGCATACGGCGCCTCGATGCCTCCGCCGCCGACGTCCGGGGCATAGCTGCCTACGTTGACGATCACGCCGCCGCCGGCGTCGCGCATGAGCGGCATAGTGCGCCGGCACAGGTACCACGCACCGGTCAAGTTCACGCGCACAGCGCGATCCCAATCGGCAGCGTCGTAGTCGAAGATGCTGCCGATGACGTTGATCGCCGCGTTGTTGACGAGGATTCGGATCGGCCCGAGCGTCGCGGTGACCTCGTCGACAACGGCGTCGATCTGGTCGCGGTCACCGGCGTCGAGTGGGAAACCGATGGCTGTCGTCTTCGGGTAGTCGGCGGCGATGGCCGCCGCGACATCTTGCGTGCGGCCGGGATGGATGTCGGTGACGACCACCGATGCACCACCGGCTGCAAGACGCCGCGCGATCGCTTGACCGATTCCGCGCCCCGCAGCAGCAGTCACGAGCGCGATCTGACCGGCGAACTCGTCCGGGTCGACGGCAACGGTGAGGGGCGTCGTCACGAGCGGGGCACCTCGGCCCAGGGGCGGTCCTTGTCGACGCGGATGTCCCCGGGCAGTCCGAGCACCCGTTCGCCCAGGATGTTGTGCATGATCTCCGTTGTCCCGCCCTCGATGGAGTTGGCGCTGACGCGCAGGAACTGCAACTGCGGGCCGCGGTGTTGCAGATCCTCCTGCGGCGCATGGCCCATCCGGTAGCCCTCTGGGTACAGCGCGGCGTCCATCCCCATGAGGTTCATGGTGAACGACCAGACCTTCTTGTTGAGTTCGGCCGACATCATCTTGCCGATGGAACCGTCGGGGCCTGGTGTGCCCGCGGTGCGCGTCTGAAGTGCGCGGATGTTGGTCAGGCGGAGCACTTCGGTCTCGACCCACCAATGCACCAATTCGTCGCGGAGGGCGGGGTCCCCGTCGCCGTATTCCGCCCAGGCTCGCAACGCACCATCGATGGCACCACCGCCGCGCGGCGGCACCATTCCGCCGATGGCAACACGTTCGTTCATCAGCGTGGTGAGTGCGACCTTCCAGCCGTCGCCGACCTCGCCCAGCCGGTTCGCGTCCGGGACTCGCACGTCGGTGAGGTAGACCTCGTTGAACTCGGAGTCGCCGGTCAGCTGGATCAACGGGCGGACGTCGACACCGGGTGAGGTCATGTCGACGACGAAGTAGCTCAAGCCCTTGTGCTTAGGCACATCCGGATCGGTGCGGGTGAGCAGGAGTCCCCACCGCGCGAGATGGCCGACCGACGTCCACACTTTCTGGCCGTTCACCACCCACTCGTCACCGTCGCGTACTGAGCGGGTCGACAATCCCGCGATGTCGGAGCCGGCACCCGGCTCGCTGAAGAGCTGACACCACCGCTCTTCAGACGTGAACAGTGGACGGAGCAGCCGGTCCAGCTGTTCGTCCGTCGCGTACGCGAGCAGCGTCGGCGCGCCCATGCCGACGCCGATCGGGTTCATCCACATGGGCGCCGGCGCACCGGCCGCGGCGAGCGGCATGTCCACGAGCGTCTGGAGGTTGGGTTCGAGACCGAGCCCGCCCCGTCCGACCGGGAAGTGAACCCACGCGAGCCCGCGGTCGAACTGCGCACCGAGGAAGTCAGTGTCGTTGACGGTCGCCGGGTCGCAGTCGGCGAGGAGTTCCTCGACGAGGGCGCGCACCTTCTCGGCGCCGGCATCGGAGTGCTGCATGAGGTGGTACCCGCCTCTCGTCTGTGTATCTTATCTAACTATATCCGGGAGGCCTCATGTTCGTAGACGAAGACAGTGTGCTCTTCGAAGTCGACACCGACGGGGTCGCGACCTTCACGTTCAACCGGCCCGAGCAGCGCAACGGCTGGAGTGCGGCGATGGAGAATCGCTACTTCGACCTGCTAGCAGCGGCCAACTGTGACCCCGCGGTCCGAGTCGGTGTGGTCACCGGCGCAGGCTCGGCGTTCTGCCCCGGCATGGACATGAGCCGCCTCAAGAGCATCGCGGGGCAGCGTCTGGACGTCGCCGGCCGCCGTCCGCAGTACACGCCGCGGGTGTTCCGGAAACCGCTGATCGCCGCCATCAACGGGGCATGTGCCGGGATCGGCCTCGTCCAGGCGTTGATGTGCGATGTCCGGTTCGCCGCCGAGCGGGCGCGGTTCTCGACCGCATTCGCCCGCCGCGGCCTGGGCGCCGAATACAACATGGCGTGGGTACTGCCCCGGCTCGTCGGCGTCGAGAACGCGATGGACCTGCTGCTCTCGGCGCGCACGTTCGATGCTCACGAGGCGAAGCAGCTCGGCGTGGTCAGCCGCGTGGTCGGCGATGACGAGGTGTTGAGCGCCGCACGTGACTACGCCCGCGACCTCGCGCTCAACTGCTCCCCCACGGCAATGGCCACGATCAGGCATCAGGTCTACACCGATCTCGACGCCGGCTTCGAAGACGCGATGCGCCGCTCCGCGCGAGTCATGGACGAGTTCGCAAGCCGCTCGGATCTACGCGAAGGGGTGGCCAGCTTCGTCGAGCGCCGCCCGCCGAACTTCGAGCCGCTGCCCGTCGACTTCGACCCCGCGCACGTCACGGGCATTCCGACCCCGGGCGGGTTGCTGACCCTCAGCGAGATCCTCGGCTGACGAGTCAGCCGGCGTCAGCCCGCTGGCAAGCCGAGGACGCGCTCGGCGATGATGTTGCGCTGAATCTCGGACGAGCCGGCGTAGATCGTGCCGGCGCGGGCGTTGAGGTATGTGCCCAGCCACGACCCGGTCGAGTTCGGTGCGCCCGGATCGTCGGTGCGTACTGCGCGCAACGGTGCGCGTCCCTGCGGCGCCAACCCGTCCAGCCCTTCGATGTCGAGCGCGAGCTCGGTGGCCTTCACGTGGTACTCGCTCCAGTAGAGCTTCGCGACGGACGCGGCGGCGCCGAGCTCGCCGTCCTGCCTGGCCTGGCCGAGAATGCGGTAACCGAGGTACCGCATCACCTCAACCCGTCCATAACACCAGGCAAGGCGTTGCCGAATGAGCGGATCCTTGTCACGGCCACGTTCACGCGCGAGCTCGAACAGCCGGTCGAGTTCCGCCCGGAACAGGATCGGATTGGTCGCTGCCTCCTCACCACGTTCGTGACCGAGCAGGCTCATTGCGACCGACCAGCCCCCGTTGACCGGACCGATGACGTTCTCCGCTGCCGTGCGCGCGTCGGTGAAGAACACCTCGTTGAAGTCCGACTCCCCGCTGGCCTGTCGGATCGGACGGATGTCGATGCCGGGCTGGTCCAGTGGACACAGCAGGAACGAGATGCCCTTGTGCCGGGGCGCCGCCGGGTCGGTGCGGGCGAGCAGGAAGATCCAGTTCGCGCGATGGGCAACCGAGGTCCAGATCTTCTGGCCGTTGACGACCCACTCCGCACCGCCGGGCCCTTCGATGAGCTCCGCCTTGGTCTGCAATGCGGCAAGGTCGGACCCGGCACCGGGTTCGGAGTAGCCCTGACACCAGCGGTCGGCACCGGACAGGACTCGCGGCAGGAACCGCTCCTTCTGCTCCTCGGTGCCCCAGCGCAACAGCGTGTTGCCGAGCATCTTGATGCTGAACAGGTCGGTGTGCTCTCCGAACGTCAACCCGGCTTTGGCCAGCTCCTCCACGAGAACGACCTGATGAAGCCGCGAGAGGCCCCGGCCGCCGTAGCGCTCCGGCCAGGTGATGCCGAGCAGGCCATGGCGGTGCATGGTGGCGCGCCAGTCGGCCGTGAACTGTTCGGCTTCGTCGCGCGCGGCGATGGCGCCGATACCGCGCCAGTCCGCCGGAAGTTCTGCGGCAAGTATTGCTTGCACTTCGCCGCGGAACGCCTCGACGTCGTCCGGATAGCTGATGTCCATCTGGTCCTCGCAGGTCGTCGGTGTGGAGACGAAAGCGACAAGCGCTGGACGCCGCGCTCTGGAAATAGTACAACAGGTAATACTTATACGAGGAAGTGAGGAGTCGCATTGAGCGGCGTCATCGCGTACGGCACCTACCTGCCGTACCACCGCCTGGATCGCCGGCGGATCAAAGAGGTGCTTGGCGCAGGGGGCGGCAAGGGCACGCGCGCCGTCGCGTCGTACGACGAGGACACGACGTCGATGGGCGTGGAGGCCGCACGACTCGCACTCGCCGGAGTGAGCGACCGCGGCATCGTGGCGCAGCTGCTCTTCGCCTCCGCGAACCCCGCCTACGCCGACAAGACGAACGCGACGGCCATCCACGCAGCGCTCTCGCTGCCGTCCGAGACGCTGGCTCTCGACCTGACCGGAGCGGTCCGCTCCGGGGTGGGTGCGCTGCTGCTCGCTGGACAGTCCCCCGTCCCGACCCTCGCGGTGCTCTCCGACGTGCGCACCGGGCTCCCGGGTGGCGCGGACGAGCGCGACGGCGGCGACGGCGCGGCCGCGTTCCTGTTCGGCGACGACAGCACGCAGCCCGTGCTGGCCGAAGTGATTGCCAGCGCCTCCGCGACCGAGGAATTCTTGGAACGCTGGCGTACGCCCGGCGCCGGTGCCTCCCGCGTGTGGGAGGACCGCTTCGGCGAAGAGGCCTACGTGCCACTCGTCGAAGCTGCCTTCGCCGACGTCCTCAAACAGGCGTCGATCGCAGCGGGACAGATCGACCACCTCGTCGTCTCCGGACTGCACGCACGCGCGGTCAAGCGGGCCGTAAAGATCACCGGGGTCAACGCCGAAGCCGTGGCCGACGACCTGGTTGCGCAGGTGGGCAATAGCGGCACGGCCCAGGCCGGCATCCTGCTCGCCGACGTGCTCGACCGCGCCGAGGCCGACCAGTACGTCCTCGTGCTGGTGCTGGCCGACGGAGTGACCGCCCTGCTGCTGCGCACCACCCCGGCACTGGTCGCAGGACGGCCTAGCCGCTCGACGCGCTCGCAGGTCGGCGCTGGCAACTCGGCACTCGACTACGCGACGTTCCTCTCCTGGCGCGGGCTGCTCGACCGTGAGCCGCCGCGCCGCCCCGACCCGGAGTCGCCCGCATCACCGCCGGCACTGCGCAGACTCGACTGGAAGTTCGGCTTCATCGCCGCGCGCTGCACGCAGTGTGGCACCCGCAGCCTGCCGCCCGATCGCGTGTGCCGCAGTTGCCACTCGATCGACCAGACCGTCCCCGAGCCGCTGGCTGATGTGGCCGGCACGACCGCGACGTACACCGTCGACCACCTGGCCTTCACGCCGAACCCGCCGGTGCTCGTAGTCGTCGTCGACTTCGACGGCGGCGGCCGGCTGCGCTGCCAACTCACCGACGCAGCGCCGGACGAGGTGGCGATCGGCCTTCGGGTCGAGATGACGTTCCGCCGCCTGATCACCGCCGACGGTGTCCACAACTACTTCTGGAAGGCGCGGCCGGTTCGCGACGAGGCCGGCGTGCCGGTCGTCGCTGACCGCCGGCCGTAGGCGAGGAGAAGACTATGGGTTCGCACGGCATTCGGGATCGGGTCGCGATCGTCGGCATGGGCTGCACCGACTTCGCCGAGCACTGGGACAAGTCGACCGACGACCTGCTGCTCGAGTCGGCGACGGCGGCAAGTGCTTCCGCAGGCATCCCGATCAACGATCTCGACGCCTTCTGGCTCGGGACGATGGGATCGGGAACGTCAGGACTCACGTTGAGCCGCCCGCTGCGGCTGGACTGCAAGCCCGTGACACGACTGGAGAACATGTGCGCCACGGGATCCGAGGCGCTGCGCAACGCGTGTTACGCAGTGGCATCCGGCGCGTACGACACCGCGATGGCGATCGGCGTCGAGAAGCTGAAGGACTCCGGCTTCTCGGGACTGGTCGGCGCACCCATCCCCAACGCCGGTGACGACGGCAAGAACGACGCAACTGCGCCGGCTAACTTCAGCCTTCTCGCGCCGGCCTATGCGGAGCGATACGGCGTCGACCTCGAAGAGATGAAGGACGTCCTCACCCGCATCGCGTGGAAGAACCACTACAACGGTGCGCGCAACCCGCGGGCGCAGTTCCGCAAAGAGGTACCGCTCGAGACGATTCGCAACTCCCCCAAGATCGCCGGCATGCTCGGCATCTTCGACTGCTCCGGTGTCTCCGACGGCAGCGCAGCGGCGATCGTGGTGCGGGCGGAGGACGCCTACAAGTACACCGACAAGCCGCTGTTCGTGAAGGCGCTGTCGTTCGTGGCCGGTCCGGCCACCGGGCTCAGCGATCCCGAGTACGACTTCACGACGTTCCCCGAGGTCGCCGCGTGTGCCGCGGAGGCCTACCGGCAGGCAGGCATCGGCGACCCGCGTTCGGAACTTGCGCTGGCGGAAGTGCACGACTGCTTCACGCCCACGGAGCTGGTACTGATGGAGGACCTCGGGTTCTCCGCGCGCGGTGAGGCATGGAAGGACGTGCTCTCGGGCGCGTTCGACCTCGACGGCGAGCTGCCGGTGAACCCCGACGGCGGCCTGAAGGCGTTCGGCCACCCGATCGGTGCATCTGGCCTGCGGATGATGTTCGAGGCGTGGCTGCAGTTGCGCCGCGAGGCGCCGGCCGAACGCGCACTGCAGTCGGTTGCCGAGGGCCGGACGATGGCACTTACCCACAACCTCGGTGGTGGTCCTGGCGAGTGCGTGTCGTTCGCGGCAGTTGTCGGCTCCGAGCGGAGCGAGTAGCGATGGCGGCCGAGCGGTTCCCGGTCGAGGCGGGGCACGTGATGACGTTCGCCCGCGCGGTCGGCGACCCGAACCCGATCTACGCCGACACCGAGCACGCGGCAGCGAGTGAACTCGGCGCCGTGATTGCGCCGCCGACGTTTGCGATCGCGAGTGCGCAGTTCGATCCGGACTACCCGCTGCGCCCGACACCGGGCCAGGAGTGGTACGGATCCGGGGGCGGTCCGGGCTTGACCAGGGACGGCGCCGGCGGTCTGCACGCCGAGCAGCACTTCATCTATCACCGTCCATTGCGCGTCGGCGACGTGTTGAGCGTGCACACCAGATCAGGCGAGCCGTGGGAGAAGTCGGGCCGCTCCGGGCGGCTGCTCTTCACCGAACAGATAACCGAGTTCCGCGATCAGGACGGCGAACTCGTCGTCACCATGCGCAGTGTGGGTGTCCAGCGAGAGGCGGCTTCCTGATGGGTCTGCGAGCCACCGACCTCACGGTCGGTCAGCAGTTCGAAACCGTCGTGGTCGACGACCTGAAGCGCACGCAGATCGTGCAGTACGCCGGCGCGTCGGGCGACTTCAACCCGCTCCACAGCGACGAGGTGTACGCGCGTGAGATCGCCGGCTATCCCGGGGTGTTCGCGCACGGCATGCTCACGATGGGGATGACCGCCCGCGCGCTCACCGATCTGCTCGGCGACGGCCGGTTGCTGCGGTTTGGTGTGCGCTTCACCGCGCAGGTCTGGCCAGGCGACACCCTGACCGTGCGCACTACGGTCGACGGCGTGAGCGACGAGGACGGGGTGCCGGTCGTGGAGCTGAGTGTCGTGACGACGAACCAGGACGGCACGGACGTGGTGTCCGGCTATGCCGCGGCCCGGCTCGACGCCTGACGGTGCGCGGTGGACTTCCGGTTCAGTACTGAGCAGCAAGAACTCGCCGGGGCGGTCCGGCGCTTCTTCGCTGCTAAGGCACCGGAGGCCGAAATGCGCCGCGCCATGCTCGGCGAACTCGGGCACGACCCTGCGTTGTGGTCGCGCATGTCGAGCGAACTGGGCCTGCCCGGTCTCGCCATCCCCGAGCAATACGGCGGCGGCGGTTTCACGTTCCTCGAACTCGGCATCGTGCTTCAGGAGATGGGCCGCGCTCTCGTGTGCGCTCCGTTCTTCTCTTCAGCCGTGCTCGCCGCGACCGCGCTGCTGAATTCCGGAGATGAGAACGCGATGGCGCGATGGCTGCCGCGGATCGCATCCGGCGAGTTGCTCGCGACCCTTGTGCTCCCACGGCACTCGAACGTGCGGGCTACGGCCGCGTCGGACGGGTGGACGCTCGACGGCGTCGCCGAGTTCGTCATTGACGGCGTCGGTGCCGAACTCGTCCTCGTCGCGGCGCAGGGCGATGACGGCCTCGCGATGGTGGGCGTCGATGCGCAGGCGTCCGGTCTCATGCGGCAGCCCGTCGAGGTCTTCGACGCCACGCGCCGCGTCGCCCGGCTCGAATTCGCTGCAACGCCCGGCGTTGCGATCGGCGATGTGTCGTCGGGCGCCACGGCGCTCGAGCGCACCGCCGACCTTGCCGCGATTGCGCTCGCTACCGAATGCGTCGGCGTCGCCGAGCGCGCCCTCGAGATGGCCACCGACTACGCCAAGCTACGCGAACAGTTCGGGCGTCCCATCGGCTCGTTCCAGGCGATCAAGCATCGGCTGGCGACCGTCCTCGTCGAGATCGAGGCAGCGCGCTCAGCCGCGTGGTACGCGCTCTGGAGCGCCACGGCACGGCCGGACGAGACGCCGGTCGTCGCGCCGCTGACGCTGGCAACGTGCACCGAGACCGCGTACCTCGCCGCGAGCGAGAACGTGCAGGTGCATGGCGGCATCGGCTACACATGGGAGCACCCGGCGCACCTGTACCTGCGCCGCGCGACGATGTCCCGGCTGCTGCTCGGCGATCCGGCCGAGCAGCGAGAGGCGTTGCTGCGCCGCCTCGACTACTGACGGCGCAACCCGTTACGTGGCGAGCTTGACGACAACGTCGTTCCAGGCAGCGTCGTCGACCTCATAGCTCGGGTAGAAGCTGAACCGGTCGATCAATCCGTCGAAACGATCGCGGATCGCATCGGCGAGCAGATGCGGCTCGGCGACGATCGCGAACTCGTGCAGCACGTCGTCGCTCACGAGCGAGGCCATCTTCTCCCAGCGCAGGGGGTCGTCGGATCGGGACAGGGTCGTGAGTTCCTCGCCCAGCTCGCCCCAGCCGTGCACCTCGAGCACCCCGCGGTACGCAGTCGTGCTCGCGTAGAACGACACCTGCTTGCGTGTCGCCTCGACGGCGCGTGCCATCGACTCTTCGTCCGCGCCTGTCGCGACCAGCCCGGGGATGCTCAGCGCAACGTCCGCGCGTGAGCGACCGCTGCGGGCCAACCCCAACTCGAGCGCGGGCAACGTCCGCTCGCGCAAGTAACGCTTCGTTGTGAAGGCGTGCACGAGCAGCCCGTCCGCAACCTCGCCGGCGACCTCGGTCATGCGCTCCCCCACGGCAGCGAGGTGCACCGACGGTGGCGGCGTCGTGAGTGGCGGCGGCGAGAAGAACGGCGTCATCAGGGTATGGCTGTAGAAGTCGCCCTGGAAGTCGAGCGGAACGCCCTCGTCCCAACTGGCCCAGATGGCGCGCAGCGCGCTGATGTATTCGCGCATCCGGCGGGCGGGCTCGCTCCACGGCATGTTGAACCGGCGTTCGATGTGCGCCTTGACCTGCGTGCCGAGGCCGAGCATGAACCGCCCGCCGCTGTACGCCTGCAGGTCGTGCGCCGCGTACGCCACCGTCATCGGGCTGCGCGCGAAGGCGACCGCGATGGCCGTGCCGACTTCGATGCGTTCCGTGTGTTCGGCAGCAAGCACCAGGGGCAGGAACGGATCGTGCTTCGACTCCGAACTCCACACCCCGGCGTACCCGGCAGCCTCATGCCGGACGGCCGCATCCGCGACGGCGCCGAAGTCCGTGGCCCGCAGTTTCCCGTCCACCTTCACGAAACGTCGCCGCCTTCAAGAAGA
>DATGFB010000146.1:0-5194 GCA_035309605.1 Jatrophihabitantaceae bacterium | reverse complement strand
TCAGGGGGGACCTTCACGCTGTTCGATCCGAAGCAGACCTCCGACGGCGTGACGCTGGTGCACTGGGCGTCGACGCTGCCGCGTTCGACGGGCGTCGTCGGCCTGTACGGCGCGTCCTACCTCGGCATCGACCAGCTGCTGACCGCGGGCGCGGTCGGCGCGAACTCGCCGCTCAAGGCGATCTTCCCGGTCGTGTCCGGGAACGACATCTACCGCGACACCGCGTTCATGGGCGGCATCCCGGACGGATCGTTCGACACGGTCTACCTCGGCGGGCTGCTGCCGGTCGACAACCTGCTCACGCCGATCTCGAGCGCGGTCGCAGACCCGGCGAACTTCACCACGTACGTCCGCAACATCCCGGCGCACCTGGTCGACGCGCTCAACTACAACGAGACATTCCTTGCGCAGGCATACCTCGGCGGCGCGAACTCCTACGACAACCCGTACTGGCAGGTCCGCAGTCCGTCCGACGTCCTGGCCAAGATCGTCGCCAACCACATCCCGGCCTATCTGATCGGCGGCGAGTTCGACCTGTTCCAGCGCGGCGAGCCGCTCAACTTTGCCGCCTTCCAGAACGCGTGGGCCGGCCGGCCAGTCGGTGCGCCGATGCTGCCCGACCAGCCGGTGACCGGGCGGTATCAGTTGCTCGACGGCCCGTACACGCACCTCGAGGGCGGCGGCCTCGGCGGCACCGCGTTCGAGAACCTCCAACTCGAATGGTTCGACACCTGGCTCAAGGGTGCGGACACCGGCATGGGCCAGACGCGCACACCGCTGCACTACTACGACCTCGGCACCGCGCACTACGCGAACACGACGGCGTATCCGCTCGTCGGGGCGACGCCCACGACGTTCTACTTCGGTGCCGGTCGCAGTGGCACCGCACTGTCGACCAACGACGGCGCGTTGCGCACGTCCGCGCCTGCTGCGGCGTCCGGCGCGGATTCGGTGGTGTGGTCGCCGGTGGGGACGTCGATCTGCTCACGGTCGCAGGACCAGTGGGTGATGGGCGCGGTGTCGTTGCTGCCGAACCTCGCGAACATCACCGTGCCGTGCATCGACGACGATCGGCCGTCGCAGATCGGGCCGACCGCGTTGACGTACACGAGCAACGCGATGGCGGCGCCGCGCACGATCGCGGGACCGATCTCGGCGCGCATCTACGCGTCGGCGACGACGGCGAACTCCGAGTGGGTGGTGAACGTCGAGGACGTGGCGCCCGACGGCACGTCCAAGCCGTTGACGCAGGGCGCGCTGCTCGGCTCGTTCCGTGCGCTGGACGCCTCGAAGTCATGGACCGTCGACGGCACGATGCTGATTCCGTACCACGACTACACGAAGACGTCGTCGCTGCCGGTGCAGCCGGGCAAGGTGACCGCGTACGACATCGAGGTGTTCCCGACGTACGCGACGATCGCCGCGGGGCATCGCATCCGGGTAACCGTCACGACGACGGACTTCCCGCATCTGCTGCCGACGCCGCCGCAGCTGTTGTCGCTCGTGGGCGGCGTCTATTCCGTGCAACGCACGGCGACCGCCCCGTCATCGGTGACGATCCCGCTCATCTAGCTCGTCTGGCCGGCGACGCGCGAGGTGGTGACCGCGGATTGCCCGAGCCACTCGCGCAGCTTCGCGTAGACGAGTGGATCGCACAGCAGGTCGAAGTGGTGCTTGCCGCCGATGTGGAACGTGCGCTGCGGGTCGAACGGGATGCTGCGCGCAGGGCCGACGCCGTGCGCGCTCGCGCGTTGCACGAGCAGGTCGTGCGCCCAGACCCCGTCGGGGCGCGCCGACAGGGTCGCGGACGCCATCGAGTAGAGGACGCCGGGCAACAGCGCCGCGTCCGTGCAGCGGTCGTCGAGGCAGGTGTCCGGATCGAACCCTTGCCAGTCGGCCTCGAGGAACGCGCCGTGCCGCAGGTCCTTGATGCCGACGCTGCGCCGGTTGAGCCAGTCGGCGAACGGCTTCGTCTCGGGTCGGCGGCTCATCGCGTGCGTGCCGCGGCTGACCAGCCGTTCGAGCGGCGCGCCGAGGTGCGGTGCACCGAGCCCGACGACGTGCGTGAGCGACCGCACCCAGCGCAGCCGTGCCTCGTTCGCCTGATGGGCCGCGCTGCGCACGACGAGCCCGCCCATCGAGTGCCCGACGAGCGCGATTTCGTCCACCCGCACCGGCCACCGGTCGACGAGCGACTCGAGCTGGGCGGAGAGCTCGCGTCCATTCGCGGACACGTGCAGGCCGGAGTTGTAATGGACGTAGAGCGGCGTCCAGCCCTCGTCGTCGCGCAGCTTCGAGCCGAACGTCGCGCCTGCGTCGCCCCAGTGCCGCGCGGCGCCGAACCACCAGCACAGGTCCGTCTCGCACAGCCCGTGCACGAACACGACGATCTTCGGGGTCGCTGCCTCGCGCGCGTCGAATGCGACGTTCGGCGTGATGCGGCGCAGCGGCCCGTCGTGAGTGCGCACGCGCATCGATGTCGCGAGCGGCCGGTGCGCTCGCGTCGCTGCGAGCCGGTCGCCGCGAAACCCGTTCAGCGCGCCGAGCGCGAAGCGCTGCTTCGGCACGTCATGGGCCGAGGCCGTCGCTCCGTCGCGGGACGCCGCGATGCCGGCGCCGACGACGGGCGGGACGACGCGAACACCGACGCGCGTGGCTGAGTAGGCGATCGCGGCGATGCCGTCATGCATCAGACGCGCGGGTACCGCGGCCGCCCCGAACAACCCGAACACGCGTGTCGCGACTGCCCGGTGCACATCGCGGACCAGGACGGTCACGCCGTCCAGCTCCGTCCCGAGCAGCGCTCCGCTCGCACGCAGCTCGTCGGCCCGCATTCACTGAGTAAACACATGTACACCGAATCTCGCCAGCCCGACGCGCCGAGTGCCCACTTCCCCGCCGAGTGGCCGGTTTCGCGCCGAGTGGCCTGTTGTAACGCGCCACTCGGCGTCAATCCGGCCACTCGGTGAAATGCACACATCCGGATCGGTCGTCCACAGCTGTACGGCTGACGAGGTGCTGCGGCCGCCGAGGCAGGCAAGGTGCGCGGATGCGCTCGAACGAGGTCGTCCGAATCGCCCGCCGTTGCTACGTGCCGTCCGTCGATCGAGACGACCTTGCAGCCGTATGTGCCGCCGTCCTGCGCTCGTCACCTCCCGACACGGTGGTCGTCGCGCCGACGGCCGCTCGATTGCATGACTTGTGGCTGCCGTCCGGCTTGGACGAGATTCACATCGCAACAGCGACTCCCGGGCTTGCGCCGCGGCGCATGACCCGAACGAAGCGGCACGAGATTCGAGTGCATCGCATGACGTTGCGGCTGGACGAGGTCACCACGGCCGGCGGCGTGCGGTTGACGACGCCGGATCGCACGTGGCGAGACCTGGTGTCCTACGTGGGTATGCCGGCACTCGTCGCGGCCGGCGACAGTGTCTTGCGATCGGGTGTTGCGCACACCGAGCTGGAGCGGATTGTCAGCCGCAGCCGTGGCGGCCGCGGTGTTCGGCAATTGCGTCTTGCGCTATCGCTTCTCGATGGACGATCGCGCTCGCGCCCGGAGAGTCATCTGCGGGTTGCCGCATCACTCGGCGGACGGCTGACCTTCGCGGTCAACGAGCCGATCACGCGGTCGGTCGGCGGGTGGTTGGCCGAACCCGACTTGTCGCTCGCTACCGCGAAGTTGGCGCTCGAGTATCAGGGATCCGACCATGCCGAGCTCACTCGGATGCGCAGGACATCACGCGATTCTCCGACATGCGGCGCGAAGGGTGGCTCGTCTTCACCTACGGACCGGCGGAGGTCTTCGGCCGACCGCACGAGATCGAATGCGACGTGCGCGCGGCCGTCCACGCGCGAGCACCCTTCCTGCTGGATCCGCGCCGAGTGGCCAGTTAGACGCCGAGTGGCCTGTTGTAACGCGCCACTCGACGCGAAACTGGCCACTCGCGGGGTCAGAGGGCAGACGCGATGCGGCGGGCGCCGGCGACCAGGACCGGCGCGTACCGCGCCCCGGGGGTGCGGCCCAGGCGTTCGATGGGGCCCGAGATCGAGATCGCCGCGAGCAGTTCGCCCGGTCGCGACAGCACGGGCGCGGACACCGACGCGACGCCTGCCTCGCGCTGGCCGACCGACTGCGCCCACCCGCGCCTGCGCACTTCGGCGAGCGTGCGCGCGGTGAATTCCGCGTCGGTGAGGACGTCGGCAAGCGAGGCCGGATCCGACCACGCGCACAGCACCTGGGCGCCCGAGCCGGCGCGGAGCGGCAGCCGCGAGCCAACCGGCACGGTCGTCCGCAGGCCGGTTGCGCGTTCGGCCGCTGCCACGCACACGCGCTCGTTGCCGTCGCGACGGTAGAGCTGCGCGCTCTCGCCGCACTCGTCGCGCACCCACGCGAGCACGGGCGCGGCCGCGATCAGCAACGGATCGGGGAGTGCCGCCGCGAGTTCGCCGACTCGTGGCCCCACCACGAACCGCCCGTCCGCGTCGCGCGCGAGCAGCCGATGCGTCTCGAGGGCCACCGCGAGCCGGTGTGCGGTGGCGCGGGGCAGGTCGGTGGCCGCGACGAGTTCGGCGAGCGTGCGGGGCTCCTGGGCCGCGGCGCCGAGGATCGCGACGGATTTGTCGACGACGCCGATTCCGCTGGCTTGTCCTGCGCTGCTAGGCTGTCCCACAAAGCGATACTAGAGTCTCATATGCTGAGACACAAGGAGCACATCATGGGCAAGACGCTCGCCGAGAAGCTCTGGGACAGCCACGTCGTGCGCAGTGTCGCAGGTGAGCCGGACCTGCTGTTCATCGACATGCACCTCGTCCACGAAGTGACGAGCCCGCAAGCGTTCGACGGGCTGCGCGTGGCCGGCCGGCCGGTGCATCGCCGCGATCTGACCCTCGCGACAGAAGACCACAACACGCCCACCGACTACACGCTGCCGCTTGTCGGCACCGCGTCGATCAAGGACGAGGTCAGCCGCACGCAGATCGAGACGCTGCGCAAGAACTGTGCCGACTTCGGCATCCGCATCTACCCGATGGGCGACGACAACCAAGGCATCGTGCACGTCATCGGCCCGCAGCTCGGCATCACGCAGCCCGGCATGACGATCGTGTGCGGTGACTCGCACACCTCGACGCACGGTGCGTTCGGCGCCCTCGCGTTCGGCATCGGCACCAGCCAGGTCGAGCACGTGCTCGCCAC
>DATGFB010000145.1:0-11990 GCA_035309605.1 Jatrophihabitantaceae bacterium | reverse complement strand
CCGAGACCGACGGCGGACTTGTGACCAGCGCTCCGGTGCGGCTGGACCACATCGTCGGCGCGGCTGTCGACACCCTTCGCGGCACCGCGAAGGAACGCGAGGTCGAGATCGAAACCGTGCTCGACGCGGTGACGGTGATCGGCGAGCGGCCCCTGCTCGAACGACTGGCGAACAACCTGTTGTTCAACGCGATCAAGTACAACCACTCGGGTGGGACGGTTACCGCGACCGTCACACGAGACGGCGCGTTCACCGTCGTCAACACCGGGCCCGCGGTGGTCCCCGACGATGTGGCCCCACTGTTCGAGCCGTTCCGCCGGGGAAGCGGGGAGCGACTCGATTACGCCGGCGGGGTCGGCCTCGGCCTCACCATCGCGCGCTCGATCGCGACTGCACATGGCGCAGCGATCGACGCAACCGCCAATCGCGACGGCGGGTTGACGATCACGGTGCGGCTGCGTCCAGCCTGATCGTCGATAAGCGCACCGTAAGGATCATCTGAACGCTGCCGGTAGCGGCGTCGCTCCATCGTGTCGTGTCATGGCACAGATTCTCGACGACTTCGGTCCGGCCACCCTGCAGACACGTCAGCGACAACGCCGGTGGATCGTCGGCGTGATCGGCTGCGCGGTGCTTCTGGTGGTCGCGGCCGCTGCGGCTGTGGTCATCCGCGCCCGCGACGGCGACAGCCAGCGCGCGTATCTGTCCACCAACGGCTGGCCGGCGAGCGGCCAAGGCGCCTACCAGCTCGGTCACGCGCAACCCGCAGCCAGTCCGAACGAGCACCCGGTGCCGATCGCGAGCCTCGCGAAGGTCATGACCGCGGTTGTCGTGTTGAAACATCTGCCGCTCGACAGCGCCGCTGACGGACCCACGCTGCTGGTGCGCGAGGCCGACGTCGCGGACACCGCACAGCGCGCGGAGCGAGGGGAGTCCGTTGTGCCCGTGCGTGCGGACGAACAACTGTCCGAACGTCAAGCGTTGATGGCGCTGCTCCTACCGTCGGCGAACAACATCGCGGTGATGCTTGCCCGTTACGTGTCAGGCGCCGCCAGCGTGTTCGTCAGCGATATGAACAACACAGCCAAGTCGCTCGGGATGAAGCACACGACATACACCGATCCCAGCGGTTTCGACGCCACCACGGTGTCGACCGCTGCTGATCAACTGACGCTCGCCCGATACGCGGCGAGCGACGACACGCTCACCGAGATCATGTCGACGCCGACGTATCGGCTTCCGGTTGCCGGAACGGTCGCGAACACAGACACATTGCTTGGACAGGACGGGTTCGTCGGCATGAAGACAGGCTCGGACGACGCGGCAGGCGGCTGCTTCATGTTCCGGTCGTACCGCTCGATTCGTGGCTTCAACACCGAGCTCATCGGCGTGGTGCTCGGGCAGCGGGGGCACAACCTGATCAACGCCGGACTGGACGCCGCCCGACAACTCGCCGACCGCATCGCACCCACCCCAGCACATCCGTGATGCTCCTCGGCGGCGCGCGCGATCACCAGCGGGTGGCCGGGTTCTCGACCAGCTCGACGAGGTGCTCGATCGTCGGCAGCTGGCTCGCCGGCCCGACCGCGCCAACCGTGACATGCCAGCCGCCGGCCAGCACGCCAGATGCGTACTCGATCGTTCGTTGTGGGTCAGCGTGTGAGCCGAAGACGAGGTGTCCGCTCGTCGCATCGGCGGACCGAGTCGGCGGTGCGACGACGTCGACGACGAGTACGTCTTGTTCGCTGTCACGTGCGCGAAGCTGCAGTGCGCACAGTCCGTCGTTCGGTTCGACGACGAATCCGACATCGGTCACGCGGTAGGAGCCGGCGACGATGCGATCGACTGCGGTCGAGATGCGCTGTTGCGGCGACAGACCAGGCTTGGCCGGCACGCAGTAGCCGTCGGTCGTCGCGCGGACGTAGACGGACAGCGGACGGGGTGTGAGTGCGAGGTCGCGAATGCGAACGATGGCCGCCTCGTCCTCCGTCACAGCAGCGGACGTTGCCGCTGCCGAAGTCACCGACGGAGCGGCGGACGGTCGCTGCGATCGCGGGCGATGTGTGGTGACGACCGCCGCAACAAGTCCGGCTGCGCACGCGAGTGCGACGACGAGCCACACAGCGCGCGGCCAACGCAACCGTGACTGCGCGCCGGGCAGTTCCTCGGTAGTCGCTGGCTCGGCGTCCGCGGCTTCGGGCATCCCCGAGCCGCTGACGTCCCACTCCACGGGCACCGCTTCAGTGTGCGCCGAGGCAGGGTCGAGCCGTCAGCGGCTCAGCTCTGGAAGTAGGCGCCTCGGTCGAGATCCTCGATCAAACCGGCGTGCGTCGGGTGCCAGCCGAGCAGCTCGCGAGTCAGGTCGTTGGACGCGCGGCAGTCGAGCGCGAAGAACCGAGCGAGCCAGTCGAAGTGCTCGACCGCCTCCGCCCACGGCACCGAGATGACGGGCAGGCCGAGTCCACGTCCGATGGCCTCGGCGATGGCGCGGGTGGGTACGCCTTCCTCGGCGATGCCGTGCAAGACCGCGCCGGCAGGTGCACTGTCGAGCGCGAGGCTGACGAGCTTGCCCGCGTCGAGACGATGTACCGCCGGCCAGTGGTTCGCACCCTCGTCGATGTAGCCCGACACGCCACGTTCGCGCGCGATGGCAACCAACCGCGCGGCGAAACCGTGATCGCCGGCGCCGTGCACCGTCGGAGCAAAGCGCACGACAGAAGAACGCACACCGCGACTCGCCAGCGCGAGGGCCGCGACCGCGTTCGCGCTTCGCGGGTGCGACGACACGTCGGTCGCGTCGCGCTCGGTCACCACACGCCCGATTCCGAGACCCATTACGCCGGACGCCACGACGAGCGGGCGGTCCGTGCCGGCTAACACGTCACCGAGCGTCTCGATCACGAGCCGGTCGGTCGCTGCCGCGTCGTCCATCCGCGAGAAGTCATGGATGTAGCCCAGGTGGACGACCCCATCCGACTCCTTCGCGGCCGCCCGCAGACCGTCGAGATCCTCGAGCGTGCCGCGGTATACCTCGGCACCGAGCGAAGACACCGTGGCGGCGGCCTCGTCCGACCGGGCAAGTCCGACCACCTCGTGTCCCGCCGCGACGAGGTCAGTGATCGCCGCCGAACCGATCCACCCCGACGCACCAGTCACGAACACGCGCATGTCAACCTCCAAGGAAGTGATGTCACTCGATGACATCACCATACCTCGTGATGGCATCGAGTGTCATCACCTAGAATCTGTGGCATGGGCCGCTGGGAGCCGGATGCGAGTGGACGGCTGCGCGAGGCCGCAATGGAGCTGTTCCTCGAACGCGGCTACGAGCAGACAACCGTCGCCGACATAGCCGAGCGCGCCGGCCTCACCGCACGGACGTTCTTCCGCTACTTCGCCGACAAGCGCGAGGTGCTCTTCGGCGGATCAGCCATCCTCGAGGCGAGGATGGTCAGCGCCCTCGAGGCCGCCCCTTCGTCCGCGAGTCCGCTGGATGCAGTTGCGGCGGCTCTCGACGCGGCCGCCGACATGCTCGGCGAACGGCACAAGTTGTCCAAGCAGCGCCAGGCCGTGATCGCCGCCAACGGCGAGCTGCGCGAACGCGAACTGATCAAGATGGCCTCGCTCTCACAAGCGTTGGCCAACGGGCTGCGTGCTCGCGGCGTCCCTGATTCCGGCGCGAACCTCGCCGCCGAGACCGGCGTCGCCGTATTCCGCATCGCGTTCGAGAGCTGGGTGAACGGTCCGGCGCGAGCGAAGCTCTCGGACGTGATGCACGCGTCGATGGAGCAGCTCCGGTCACTCACCGCCGCGGACTGAACCGGTGCACCCGCGCGTCGCGGTGCGCCCAGACGAGCTGAGCTGTCAGCGCGGCCAGGCCGCGTTGTCGAGGCCGGAGGCCGACCGAATCCACGGGATGTTCGGGTCGTCCTTGCCGCATCGGCGACAACGCCGATAGCGCTCGCCGTCGTCCGTCTTCAGCCACTGCCAGCGGTGCATGCCAACCACGCACAACACGCGAGTGAGCCTCATGGCGGTATTTGTACGCGCGATGCGGACCGTCAGCAACATGCCGGCACTGCGACGCCTCGCCGCGAGCTGCGGTTTGACCAGCTTTGGAGTAGCGCCTGCGGTTAGGGTCGTGCCGTGCCGACCAATCGCATGGAGGCGTTCAGCGATGGCGTGATAGCCATCCTCATTACGGTCATGGTCCTCGAACTCAGGGTGCCGCACGGGACGAGCTGGACGGCACTTCGTGAGTCACTGCCGACGTTGCTGGTCTATGTGCTGAGCTTCGTCTACCTCGGCATCTACTGGAGCAACCACCACCACATGTTGATGGTCACGGACGAGGTGGACGGCCTGGTGCTGTGGGCCAATCTGCACTTGCTGTTCTGGTTGTCGTTGGTGCCGTTCTTCACCGGCTGGATGGGCGAGAACCACTTCGCGGAGGTGCCGACGGCGGCGTACGGCATCGTGCTTCTGGCGGCGGGCATCGCGTACTACGGCTTGCAGACCGCGATCATCCGCCGGCAGGGCTCGGCGTCGACACTCGCCACGGCGATCGGCACCGACGTCAAGGGCAAGATCTCGCCCGTCCTCTATGCGGTCGGTATCGCTATGGCGTTCGTCGATCGCTGGCTCGCCATGGCCGTCTACGCACTCGTGGCGCTGATGTGGCTGATACCGGATCGTCGCGTTGCCCGCACCATAGAAGCGGCCCGCACTCAAGACGCGTAGATCTGCCAGGATCGGCGCATGAGCACGGCCCGATTCGAACTCGGCACCGATGGGCCGACCCGCATCCTCGTCGGTGTCGACGGCTCCGATACATCGCTGCGAGCGGCCGCCTACGCCGCCGGTCTGGCGCGCCGGCAGGCGGCAAGGATGATCGTGCTGTACGTCAAGACGCCACCGCCCCAATCGATCGTGGCACCTGAGGCAACGGTCGCGATGAATCAGACTCATGACCAAATCGCAGCGGAGCTGCTCGAGCAGATCAACGAGAACGCTCCGCGCCTGGGTATCGACGTCGAGCTCGTCGTTCGCGAGGGCAATGCGTATACAGAGCTGCTGCAGCTGGCGGAGGGACGCAAGGTGGATGCGATCGTTGTCGGTGCGTCGACGCAGGCAGGTCATCGCCTAGTCGGATCACTTGCGGCCAAGCTCGTGCGTCACTCGACGTGGCCGGTCACCGTCGTACCGTGACTCGTTCGGCAGCCTCACGTCAGCCGCTCCGCCGAGCGAGACAGCGCGCGGTGGCAGCAGGCGCGTGAGTGGATCAGCTCGCCGTTGCCGATGCCTCCCGTTCGGCGGCGGACTTGATGTTGTTGAGCGTGGTGATGCCGCCGGCGAGTTGCTTCTTCGGCAGCCCGAACACGGCGTACATCGTCTTGAGCATTCCGGCGCCTTTGCGCGGTTCGAAGACGGTCATGTAATGCGTCAGCTTGGTTCCGGCGCCGTCGGGCTCGAGGAGGTAACCCCACTGCACCGTGCCGCCGGCGCCGCGGTTGGCGTCCTTCATCGGCGGATACGAAACCCATTCCAGCGACCGTCCCTGCTCCACCGCCGTTATCTCGGACGGTGCGTCGAACTTCTGCGGCCCGAACCGCTCGTGCGCAATCCAGCGCGCACCCACAGTCAGCTCGCCGTCGAAGTCGATCTCCTTGGTGATGCTCTTCGGACCGGCGAATTCAGGATGTCGTTTCACGTCGCTGACGACGCCCCACACCACCTCGGGCGCGGCGTTGATGTTGATCGACTCACGGAAGCTGGCCAGAGTGTCGCCTTCCATCGGAACCTCCTACGCGACAGGGCGTCTAGATCCTCGCACCAGCCGGCACTACCGAGAGCTCGCAATCGGATCACGTCGACGATCGAGATGACCGGTCGAGCTCAGTCGTCGAGATTGCCTCGGTTCACACCGCGTCGAAGCCGCGCATCGACTTCCTGGCCGCACTCGGCGACGCGCTCCCGACGCGACCGCAAGTCGTCACGGGCCGCCTCCGCTCGCATCTGTGCAGTTTTGGCTTCGGCCGCACGCAGAAAGAGCCGAGCGCGTTGCAGCGCAACGGACATGGGAGTCCTCCTGTGAGATACACCGGGCCTTGTCGATGCACCACGTGAGCGTGGGTCTCCGGGCCGGTGCAGCCTGACTGGCCACAGAAAGGCGACTCGAACAATCTTCACAGTCCACTGCGGCTCGGCCTTGCGCAAGCCCGCCAGCGGGCGAATGACATGACCGGATCGACCAGTTCATCAGCCCGAAGAAGGCCGGCTAGCCCGCGACGCGCGACCCCGGCACGTGGCACGCTCGAACCATGGTGAAGCACTCGGTAGACGCTCTCGCACGGGAACTGCTCGAGCAGGCTCATCGCGTCCCCGCCGGTCGGGCCAGCCGTACTCTCGTCGGCGGCCACGAGCAGGCGATGCGGCAAACCGTCGTCGCCCTGCTCGACGGGCACGAGTTGGCCGAGCACGACAATCCGGGACAGGCGACCCTGCTGGTGCTTCGCGGCCGCGTTGTGCTGCATGCCGGAACCGACACCTGGGACGGCCGCGTGGGCGACCTCATCGAGATACCGCCCGCGCGGCACTCGGTCGCCGCGACCGAAGACGCCGTCGTCCTGCTCTCCGCGGTCCCGCGCGAGCGGGGCCAAGCGTCCAACTAAGCACGTCCCGCGCTACGGCGAGCAGTGCCGGCGCAGCGTCCTGTCCCGCGCCGGCACTGCGTCGCGCTGTCAGCAGGTGACGTCGGCGAACGCGTTGTGCGGGTCGTCGACGAACGGCATCTGCGTGCCGGTCCAGTTCTGATGCTGCGTCGAGTGCACCGACACCGCGTTGTTCGACGAGTCGGTGCCCTGGAGACTGATCGTGCCGTGGAACACCGCGTTCTTGTTGTTGCCCGAACCACCGAACCAGTTGGTGAGATGTCCGGTGACAGTGGCATCCGCGGGGCCGACGATGTCGAACGAGACGACGTTGCCCTGATCGTCGAGCACGAGGTTGGCGATGCTCGACGGCGGATAGAACGTGGCCGTGCCGTCACCGGTGAACGTCGTGGTGAACCAGAAGTCCTGAGCCTTGTTGACGGTCACGTGCTCGACGCCGTTGCCCGACATGGCGAGCAGCACGTAGTCGTCGGTGACCCACGACGGGCAGTTGGTCTGGTTGGTGGCGCCGCTGAGCGGAGTCTGCAGCCCGTTCTCGTTGCTGAAGTGAGCGGTCTCGCTGCACGGACCGGGCTGCGTGTTGCCGCAGGCCAGCGATGGCGCGTTGTCGGCACTGGCCGGCCCGGCGCCGACTGCGAACGCAGTCGCTGCCGCCGCGGCGACAATCGCGGCTTTGGCCGTTCTGCTGCGCCGTACGTTGTTGATCATTTTGATGCGACCTCCCCCTGATAGATGTCGGCAGTGCCGCCATACCGGACGACTTCGACGATGTCGTCGAACGGCAACACCGCCCGCTCGGTGGCGAGCCTGACCTCGACGGAGGTGTCTGCTTCGTACAGACACCCGAGCCAGCCGTCGCAGGGCACGTAGGTGCTGTCCACGCAACGGATCCGAAACCCTTCATGGCTCAGCTGCGCGGCGGCGTCGACGACCCGCGCGACACCAGAGCGGACGTCGTCCGCAGTGGCTTCGGGCAGATGCGTCCGCACCAGGTACACCGGCACGTGTCCTCCGATCGTCGAGATGTGACGCGAGGACGCTATGGGCGTGGGCAGCCGGTTTGCCTCAGGCAAATCCCTGAGACTGGTCCACGACTTCGGCGCGAGCAATCCGCACCGCGAGTTCACTGCGTCCGCGTATGCCCAATTTGCGATAGATCGCAGCGAGGTGTGTCTCGACCGTCTTCGGCGTGACGAACAGCGTGGCCGCGACCTCGCGGTTTCGCGCTCCGCCCGCGACGAGCTGCGCGACTCGCGCCTCTTGCGGCGTGAGCGTGTCCAACGGATCGCGGTCCGCCGTGCGGACGGTGCGCGTACCGAGCGAGCGCAGTTCGGCCGCGGCCCGTTCCGCCCATGCGCGCGCACCTGCCGCCGCGAACACCGCGTGTGCGCGGTCGAGCGAGATGCGCGCCGCTGCGCGCTGCCCGGCACGGCGCTGCGACGAGCCGAGCACGAGCAAGTTGCGGCCGTGCTGCAGGCGGTTCGCGTCGCTGCCGTCGACCAGCGCCTGCGCCAGTCGATCACGCGCAGCCGCGTCGTCGCCGAGCAGGACGTCGCAACGCAGCGCAGCGCGGCGCGCCCATGCCCGATCGCACTGCTGCGCCCTTTCCGCGAGCCAGTCGCGCAGGGTATGAGCCCGATCGTCCTGGCCGTCGTGCGCGTACGCCTCGACGAGATCGACGATCCACGGCACGACAGCCGGATCCGCGACACCGGCGTCGAGCACGCGCAACGCGACGGGCTCGAGATAGGCCACCGCTTCGCCGTGCCGTCCGGACGCAAGGGCGAGCCCGCCCAGCGCAGCGGCGCCCAGGCTGACCAGCTCGCCCTTGCCGCATTCACGCGGCTCGGCCAGCCGCGCGGCGCGCTGCGCGTGGGCCAGGCACTCGACGGGTTGCGCGAGATCCGCTTCGGCTGCGGCGAGTTGGACGAGTGCCTCTGCCTGCTGCATCGGCTCGGCGAGTTGCTCGGCCAGCGCCAGTGCCTCTGCCGCCGCAAGCCGTGCTGCCGTGAGATCGCCGAGCCGCCGCTCGAGTTCGGCGCGTGCAACGAGCGCATGGCCGAGCATCCACACTGCGTCGACCGCGCGCAGGTGGCTGGTTGCGTTGGCGAGCAACGTGCGCGCGTCGTCGTAGCGCTCCAGCCAGATGCACGGCTGCGCGATGTTGACCGCGGCGGTCGGGTTTCCGCTGCGCAGCGCCGCCGACGCGACTTGCGCGGTGAGTTCGGCACCTTCGGACGTACGGCCGGCCATGACGAGGACGTGTGCGACGCGGAACGCGACCTCGGACGATTCGAGTGTGCCGTTCATCAGTTCACGCGCGTGCAGCGCGATCGGCAACGCGACGTCGACCTCGTAGTCGCTGATGAGGCTGACGAGGTCGAACGAGAGCAGCCGCGCCGCCCGCGTGCGATCAATCTCGGCGACCTTGTCGGCCGCCGCGGTGAGCTCTGGAAGCCGACGGCCGTCGTGCCAGAACGCAATCTGCGCGCGTTCGTGGGTGGCGTCGGCGACCACGACCGGATCGTCGGTCACTCGCAGAACCTCACCGAGCAGCTGCTCGGCGTGGTCGTGCTTGCCCGCCTGCAGCGCGGCGCTCGCCGCCTCGGCGAGGCGGTGGGTGCTGGTCATTGGATCGGGGGTCAGTCGAGCGGCGCGTTCCAGCGCGCGCGTCTCGGCCGCGTAACCGCCGCGCCGTCGCGCGACATCCGCAGTGCGGACGAGGGCCGCGGCGACCGCCTCGTCGGGCTCGTCCGTCGCAGCAGCGAGGTGCCATGCGGCGCGCTCGGGATCGCGGTCCGCGAGCACCTCCGCCAAGGCTCGGTGCGCCGCCCGCTGCACGCCGATGGGTGCGCAGTGGTAGGCCGCCGCGCGCACGAGCGGGTGCTTGAACTGCCACCGTGCCGCACTGCGCACGACCAAGCCGCTGTCGATCGCCGCGTCCAACGCCTGCGTGTCACCGGCGAACGCCCTCACAGCCTGACCGATCTGCCCGACTGCCTCGGTGTCCGCCGCGGCGAGCACAACCAGGGCGCGGCGAGTCGCTTCCGGAAGCGCTCGGATCAGCCGGCCGTAGCCCGACTCGAGGCTGGTGCTCAACGGCAGCGGTGTGTCGTCGTACCGCGCTTGGCCGGCCGCCAGTGCAGCGCCGAATTCGTGCAGGGCGAGTGGGCAGCCTTCGCTTGCGCACACGACGCGATCGCGTTGGATGTCGGTGAGGTTCGGCGCGGATGCAGCGAGCACTCCTCGGCACTCCGCCTCGGTGAGCGGCTGCAGGCGGATTGCGGGCAACCAGGCCTGCTCGAACCGTCCGGCGTCGTCCTCGCGCGCGGCGAATACGAACCCGACGCCGCGCGGATGCCGACGGGCCGCGAACAACAACGCGTCGACCGACGACTCGTCCAGCCAGTGCGCGTCGTCGACCAGGCAGACGACGGGAGCGTCGTCCGCTGCCGCGGAGAGCAGCATCGACACCGCTGTGAACGACGCCATCTCGTCGGTCTCGCCGGTCTCCAACGCCAGGCTGCGCCGTAATGCCGAACGCGGACGTTCCGGCAGAACCTCTGCGCGGTCGAGCACTGGCGACAACAGCTCCTGCAGGCCCGCGAACGCGATCTGGGTCTCGGACATCACGCCGTGGGCGCGCAGGATGCGCGCGTCCCGAACCGATTCGGCCACTGCGTCGAGCAGAGCGGACTTGCCCATGCCCGCGTCAGCACGGACGACAAGTGCGAATCCGGATTCTGGGCCGAGGTCCGTAACCGCGGACGCAATTCGTGACAGCACGGCGTCTCGGCCGACCAGCGCATGCCGGGACGCAGGCGCCACACACCCTCCCGAGATGATCTGTCGCCGAGCTGATGATGCACGGCGGCGAAGGCGTTGTACAGGACCGACGGAGGCGGAAGATCATGCGTTCGGCGGGGGAGTGTCTGAGAAGCGGCTGGCAATAGCGAGCGGTTCCTTGTCGGCTCACGGAGACGGCCGATAACCATCACGTGCCTGACCTTCGGCTGTCATCTCGGGACTTTCGTCTGTCGACTGCCGAGGCGCGGGCACGAGAGGGTGAACGAGTGCGAGGCAGAAGCAAGCGCCGCGTCGTCGCCGAAGCGCGCGAGCTGACGGGTGACCTCACCGGCTGTTCGGTCGTGGAGGCACGAGCGCTCGTAGCCGCCGCCGGAGCGCGGCTGCATGACATCAGCGAGTACTGCTCGCAGAAGCGCTGCTACGTCTGGGTACACGTGCGGGTCTGCGACGGTCGCGTGGCGCACGTGCTCAGCGTCGCCTGACGATCACGCAATTCCGGGCGCGCCGTTGTGCGCCGCGCGAACCCAGCTGCCGATCAGTGCGCGTGGGAGTAGCTCGATTCGAGCGCCCGAGCGACGGCCTCGGCGTCCGCCTGCGCGAGTTCGGCGGGATACTCGGGAAGCAGGTCGTCCCAAACCGGCAGCCACGAGCCGAACAGCTGCGCCTGACCGAGCGGGCGGGCGAAGAACCAGATGTGCAGGTGCGCGCCGCCGTCACCGATCCGGTACACGTGCGCCCGGGAAATGTGCGCAAGCGCCTCGATGTGCCGTGCGATGTGTGTGACGAGCACGCCGAGCTCGGCGGCGCGGTCGTCGGGCAGGTCCGCCAGATCGAAGTGCTCGCGCGGACGCAGCATCAGCGCGAGCGGCACGCCGACGCCGTCGATCCGGTCGAGCCGCCAATTCTCGTCGTGCCACACACCCTTGTCCGTCCTCGCACATGCGCCGCACTGCGCCGGGTCCTCGTCCTGCCGCGGTGGTTCGGGTACGACTGGCGGGCGTAGCGGCGCGACACGCAATCCGTCCTGGTCGAACGGCGCGACCTCCCAGTACGTCATGCGCGACAGCGGTAACCGTCGCTCGGCATCGGCCGCACTCAGTGCATGTGTGTAGAACTGCTCCGGGGTCATCGCCATGGCGCGGAGACTACTTGCGCCGTTCGAGGCTCAACCCGTGATCGGGGCGGTCGCCTTGGCGCCGGCGGAGGTGGCGAACCGGCGCCCGCTGAGTGTCGGCTACGTGACAGATGGGCTGTCGGCTTGCATGCTGCTCCCAGCAGCCGCGAGCGACATGGTTGCGACGCAGGTCAGCAGGAAATCGAGCAGGGGGGCACAACATGAGCGGCAGCACCTCAGGGGTCGGTCGCGATCACCTCGTCGGACGAGGGCCGGGACACACGATCGGGCAGGAGCCCGGCGTCGCCGCAGAGCCGGACGACGACACGCAGGGTCACGTCTACAAGCAACCCACCGATCCCAAGCAGGCGGACGCGCAGGGCTCGCCGTTCCCGCGG
>DATGFB010000144.1:0-7520 GCA_035309605.1 Jatrophihabitantaceae bacterium | reverse complement strand
GAGCACGGTGTTCCAGATCAGGCTGCACGGCCGCGGTGGCCAAGGTGTCGTCACCGCGGCGGAGCTGCTGTCCGTCGCGGCATTCCTGGACGGGCAGGAATCCGTCGCCTTCCCGAGCTTCGGGTCAGAGCGCATGGGTGCCCCGGTGGTCTCGTACTGCCGGATCGACGCCCAGCGGATCCGAACGCGCGAACCGATCGATCAACCCGACGCAGTCGTGGTCGTCGACGCATCTCTGCTGCATCACGTCGACGTCTTCGCCGGCATCGCGAAAGACGGCTACGTGCTCGTCAACTCGGCGCGTTCCACGTCGGACCTCGGCATCGAAGACCTACATGAAATGCTGCCCGAGAAGCACGTGGTAACGATTCCTGCGAGCGAAGCCGCCCGCGACTTCATCGGGAAGGCGCTACCCAACATCTGCATGCTGGGCGCGCTCGCCGCACTGACCGGTGCGGTGACGATCGGATCGCTCGCCACCGCGGTCCAAGAGCGATTCACCGGTTCGGTGGCGGACGCGAACGTCGCAGCGGCCCGGCACTGCTTCAAGCACATGACGGCGGTGGCTCATGCGTAGCCAGATCGAGGGCTCCCGGGCGATCGCCCAAGCGATCGCGCGCTGCCGTCCGCAGGTCGTTCCCGCCTACCCCATCACGCCGCAGACGCACATCGTCGAAGCGCTGGGCGCGATGGTGAAGTCCGGCGCTCTCGCCGGCTGCGAGTTCATCACCGTCGAGTCCGAGTTCGCCGCGATGTCGGCGGCGATCGGCGCGTCCGCCGCCGGCGCACGCGCGTACACGGCGACCGCGAGTCAGGGTCTGCTGTACATGGCCGAGGCGTTGTTCAACGCCTCCGGTCTCGGCCTGCCGATCGTGATGACCGTTGCGAATCGCGCGATCGGTGCACCGATCAACATCTGGAACGACCAGAGCGACTCGATGAGCATGCGCGACTGCGGGTGGGTTCAGCTCTATGCACAGGACAACCAGGACGCCGTTGCACTTCACGTGATCGCATTTCGCCTCGCCCAAGAGCTGTCGGTTCCTGTAATGGTGTGCGTGGACGGGTTCGTGTTGACGCACGCGGTCGAGGCAATCGACGTGCCGGGTGCAGAGATCGTCGACGCGTTCCTGCCGCCGATGAGCGCACGGCAGCGCGTCGATCCGTCCGACCCGGTTGCGATCGGCGCGATGGTCGGTCCGGAGGCGTTCACCGAGGTGCGCTTCTTGACCGACGCCGATCTGCGGCGTGCGGCGCACGTATTTCCAGCGCAGGCATCCGAGTACTTGCGGCTGTCGGGCTACCACGTCGGCGAGGTGTCGAAGTATCGGCTCGACACGGCGTCGACGGTGGTTGTCACGCTCGGCTCGGTGTCGGGGACAGTGCGTGAGGCCCTTGACGACATGGACGGCGATATCGGCTTGCTGACGCTCACGATGTACCGGCCGTTCCCGGCAGCCGTGGTGCGCAGCGCGCTCGCACACGCGAGTCAGGTCATCGTGCTCGAGCGTGCATTCTCGCCGGGAGCGCCCGAGGGACCCGTGACTGCGGACGTGCGCACCGCTCTTGCCGGGACGGGCGCCGACATCAAGACCGTCGTCGCCGGGCTCGGTGGTCGTGCGGTCACCCGGTCGGCGTTGCACGCGATGCTGGCCACCGCACTCGCGGGCGAGCTGCCCGCCGTGAGCTTTCTCGACCTGCGCGCGGACGTCGTCGAACGCGAGCTCGCGCGCCGCGAGGCAGGAGTCGCGACATGACGATCCAGGAGGTCAAGTTCTACCAAGTCGGCAGCCGTGCTGTCGGCAACCGGCTGCTGTCGGAAGACCTGCGCACCGAGCAGGCCAACGAGAACCGCACGAACGCGCTGAACTCGGGACATCGCGCGTGCCAGGGTTGCGGTGAGGCACTTGCGGCACGCTACGTGCTCGACACGGCGATGGACGCAGCCGACGGTCAGCTGGCGGTCGTCAACGCAACCGGCTGCCTCGAGGTGTTCTCCACTCCGTACCCGGAGAGCTCGTGGCAGGTGCCGTGGCTGCACTCGCTGTTCGCCAACGCCGCGTCGGTCGCGTCGGGGCTCGCCGCGGGGCTGCGTACGTCCGGGCGAGGTGACGTCCGCGTTCTTGCACAAGGCGGCGACGGCGGCACGGTCGACATCGGTCTGGCGTGTCTGTCGGGCATGTTCGAGCGCAACGACGACGTGTTCTACGTCTGCTACGACAACGAGGCGTACATGAACACGGGCGTGCAACGGTCCGGGGCGACACCACCTGCCGCACGTACCGCGACGACCGAGGCCGTGGGGCCCGAACCCGGTAATCGGTTCGGTATCGGCAAGGACCTGCCGCGCATCGCGATGGCACACGAGATCCCGTACGTGGCAACGGCCACGGTGGCCGAGTTGCACGACCTGGAAGCCAAGGTCCGACACGCGATGTCGCTGCGCGGCGCGCGTTACCTGCACGTCCTCGTGCCGTGCCCGCTGGGCTGGGGATCAGCGCCGGCCGACACGGTTCGCATCGCGCGACTGGCACAGCGCAGCGGCCTGTTCCCGTTGTTCGAAGCCGAGCACGGGACGGTGACCTCGGTCGTGCCGATCCGCGGCCGGGTCCCCGTCGAGGAGTACTTGCGGCTGCAGCGGCGTTACGCGCATCTGTTCGCCGCAGCCGGTGATGCCGACCGCCAGGCAGCGACACTGCGCGCCGTCCAGGCGATCGCCGACCGCAACATCGCTCGCTACGCGATTCCGGTCGAGGAGCTCTGAGCTGGATGAACAAGCCGTTCGCAATCACGCTCGACGTCAAGTCCAGCCTCGCAAACCACACCGGCACGTGGCGCAGCGAGCGACCCGTGTACGTCGACGGGCTACCGCCCTGCACGCACGCCTGCCCGGCCGGCGAGCAGGTGCAGGCGTGGCTCTACGCAGCCGAGGACGGCAGCTACGAGCAGGCCTGGCGCCGCCTCGTCAACGACAATCCGTTCCCTGCCGTCATGGGACGCGTCTGCTACCACCCGTGCGAGACCGCGTGCAATCGTGCCGACCTCGACACAGCGGTCGGCATCAACTCGGTCGAACGCTTCCTGGGCGATGAGGCAATCCGGCAAGGCTGGCGGCTACCTCAACCCGGCGCTGCGACGGGACGCCGCATCCTCGTCGTCGGAGCCGGGCCGTGCGGTCTCGCCGCCGCCTACCGCCTGCGCAGGCTCGGCCACGCCGTCACCATCCGGGAAGCCGGCAGCACGGCGGGCGGCATGATGCGGCACGGCATTCCGACCTTCCGGCTGCCGCGCGACGTCCTGGACGCGGAGATCAACCGCCTGCTCGAACTCGGGATCACCCTCGAACTCGGAGCGCGCGTCGACAACCTGGCCGAAGAGATGCGGGCCGGCGAATTCGACGCGGCGCTACTCGCGATGGGCGCGCCGTTGAGCAAGCGCGCGTACATACCCGCAGCGCAGTCAGCGCGGATCATCGACGCATTGGGTCTGCTCGCGGACGTCGCCGCCGGTGAACGCCCGCAGCTCGGCCGCACTGTCGCCGTCTATGGCGGCGGCAACACAGCGATGGACGTGGCCCGCACCGCACGCCGGCTCGGCGCGGAGGAGGCCCTGATCGTCTACCGCCGTACGCGCGCGCAGATGCCGGCCAACGACATCGAGGTCGAGGAAGCCGAGGCCGAAGGCGTGCGCATGACGTGGCTGTCGACGATCGCCGGCGTCGTCGGCGACACGCTGACCATCGAGAAGATGCGCCTGGACGACGACGGCAAGCCGCAGCCGACCGGCGAGTTCGAAGAGCTGCACGCCGATTCGGTCGTGCTCGCGCTCGGTCAGGACGTCGACCGCGGCGTGCTCGCGACGCTGCCGGGCATCGCGATCACCGACGGGGTTGTCGAGGTCGGCGCCGAGATGATGACCAGCGTTGCGGGTGTCTTCGCAGCCGGCGACCTCGCGCCGTCGGTCCGGTCCGTGACGGTTGCGATCGGTCAGGGCAACGCGGCTGCGCGCGGGATCGACGGGTGGCTGCGCTCGATCGGTTCCAGCGCGCCGAAGCCGACCGCGCCGTCGAGTGCGGTGCCTGTTGCGTTCGGTCAGCTCAACCCGTGGTACTTCAGCGATGCACCGCACGTGGTACGGCCTCGCCTCGACACTGCCCGGCGAACCGACGACTTCGCCGAGGTCGTAGGCGGACTCGACGCCGACACGGCGTTGTACGAAGCGCGGCGCTGCATGTCCTGCGGCAACTGCTTCGGCTGCGACAACTGCTTCGGCGTCTGCCCCGACAACGCGATTCACAAGGTCGCGGAAGGGCACGGCTACGCCGTCGACTACGACTACTGCAAGGGATGCGGCTTGTGCGCGTCCGAATGTCCGTGTGGCGCGATTGTGATGGAGCCCGAAGAGACCTGACCGGTAGTCCTCGGCGGAACGGGACCAATGCCCCTGCTCCGAGACCTCGCGCCGCGACATCGTCGAAGGCGACACCGATCGAGGGGGACACGATGACTTGCCAGCTGGCTGCACGTGGCGCCGGTCATGGCCACTGACGCGCTGCTCGTCGCGGCCAACGTCCTGAAGGTCTATCGCACCGGATCGCTGGCCGTAGAAGCGCTGCACGATCTCGACTTCAGCGTCGCCGCCGGCGAACTCGTCGGCGTGATGGGACCGTCCGGATCGGGCAAGACGACGCTGCTCAACTGCCTGTCCGGCCTCGACGACATCGACGGCGGGCACGTACTCGTCGGCGGCCGCGACCTGTTCGCGATGTCCGACCGCGAGCGCACCGCACATCGTGCACGATCGATGGGCTTCGTGTTCCAGGCGTTCAACCTCATCCCGGTGTTCTCGGCGGTGGAGAACGTCGAGCTGCCGCTGCTGCTAGGTGGTCAACATGCGGCGCAGGCACGCGCCCGGGCCGCCGAGATGCTCGAACGGGTCGGTCTCGGCAATCGCGTCGAGCACCGGCCGGCGGAGCTGTCCGGCGGCGAGCAACAGCGCGTCACGATCGCGCGAGCACTGGTCGCGCGACCCCAGATCGTGTGGGCGGACGAGCCGACCGGCAACCTCGACTCCGCGATGGCCGAACAGGTCATGGACCTGCTGTGCGAGCTGAATCGTGACGAGGGCCAGACGATCATCCTCGTCACGCACGACCAGACGATCGGGTCGAGGGTGCCGCGACTCATCACGATGCGCGACGGCATGCTCGCCGACGACGTCTGGCGTCGCGCCGCACCTTCCGGCCAGCGCATCGCTGTGTGAGTCGCCATGTACCCCAACCTGCTCGTGCCGCTCGTGACGATCGTCTTGCTGCTCGTCGCGGTACTGGGGTACGTCGCCGTCTTCCGGCCGGTGGCCCGGCGGCTGGCGGTGCGTCAGGTCGCTCGGCGGCGCAACGAGGCGATCCTCGCCGTGACCGGAGCGACGCTGGGGATCGCGATCATCGTCGGCGCGCTCGTGGTGGGTGACACGCTGAACCACTCGGTACGCCAGGTCGCGTACCGCACCCTCGGCCCCGTCGACGAACGCATCATGGCGGCCGACCCGGGAACCGGCGAGCTCGCCGCAAAGACGCTGCAGCCGTTGCGCTCGGATCCACGCGTAGACGGTGTGCTCACGGTCCACGTCGATCAGGCCGCCGCGACGACGGAAAGCTCGTCCGGCGTGCTCGCCGAGCCGCGCGTGCTCGCGTGGGGACTCGACTACGCCCAGGCCGCGCAGTTCGGCCGCGCCGGCGGTTCGTCGGGTCTCGACGTGGCTCCTCCAGCGGCCGGCGACGCGATCGTCAACCAGCCCCTGGCGAACTCATTGCACCTGCGCGCCGGTGAGAAGTTCACCCTGTACCTCTACGGCACGGCGCACACATACCGCATCGCGCGCATCGTCGCCGACCGCGGGCTGGCCGGCGTCGGGTTCGGCTCGGCGCGCAACCACAACGTCTTCCTGCCGCCGGGTGCACTCGACCTCGCGGCCTACAAAGCGGATACGCGTCCGCAGACGGTGTCGTTCGTGTCCAACCGCGGCGGTGTCGAGTCCGGCGCGTCGCTGACCACACCGGTCACAGCGCGCATCGACCAGCTGCTCACCGGGCTGCCCGTCATCGTCGACACGCCCAAGCGGGTGGTACTCGACGACGCGCGCAAGACCGGCGACGCGCTCGGTGCACTGTTCCTGATGATCGGCAGCTTCAGCATCATCGCCGGCGCGCTGCTACTCGTGAACATCTTCACGATGCTGGCCGACGAACGGCAGTCGCAGCTCGGCATGTTGCGCGCGATCGGGATGAAACGCGCCCAGCTCGTGCAGTCGTTCACCTTCGAAGGTGCCACGTACGCGGCTGCGGCGGTGGTGCCGGGCATCGCGCTCGGGCTCGGCATCGGCTGGGCCGTCGCGCTCGTCTCCGCGCAGATCTTCAAGTCATGGTCACCCGACGGCAACGGCTTGGCGATCAGTTACGCGGTGACCCCGACGAGCATCGTGAACGCGACGTGCCTCGGCCTGGTGATCGCGCTGATCACGATCGCGGCGGCGAGCGTCCGCATCAGCCGATTCAACGTCATCGCCGCGATCCGCGACCTTCCGCCCTCGACATTGGCACGCACCCGCAAGCGGCGCGTCATCGTCGCGACCGGGTTCGCCGTCCTGTTCGCAGTGGCTGCCGTGCCGGCCGTCGCGGCCAGCAACGGCAACCTGACACTGCTCCTGCCGGCTCTCGCGATCGGGTTGCTCATCCCGGCGCTCCAGCGCTTCCTGACGCCACGGGCAGCGATCACGTCGGCAGCGACCGCCATCCTCGCGTGGTCGGCTGTGGCGCCGGTGCTGCGGCCACGGATGTTCGACAACCCGTCCATGGCGATCTATGTGATCCAAGGCAGCCTGATCGCGTTCTCCGGCGTCGCCGTCATCAGCCAGAACCAGCACGCGATCGTTCGCCCGCTGCGCCGCCTCATCGAGCGCCCCACCGAGCGCGGACTCGCGATGCGGCTCGGCGTTGCGTACCCGCTCGCGAAGCGGTTCCGCACCGGCGCAACACTCATCATGTACACGCTCATCACGCTCGTCCTGGTCCTGCTGATCGAGATCACCGGCGTGATCAACAAGAGCATCGACACCAACGTCGCGAACGCGACGGCCGGATACGCGCTCCGACTCGACGTGAACCCGACAGCCACCGGCGCCACGCTCGCCGACCTCCGCCACGGCCCGTTCGCCGCGGACGTGGCGGCCGTCGCACCGCTGGTCTCGGCACCCGCGCTGGCCACCGACCCGGGACACCGCACGTCCGCCCTGCTGCGTGCGATCGCCGTCGGCGTCCCCGCAGGCTCGATGGACGCGATGACCATGACATCACGGCTGCCGGGTCTCGCCACCGACCGCCAGGCGTGGCAACTCGTGCAGTCCGACCCCAAGTACGTGCTGCTCGATCAGTTCTTCAACGCCACCGGCGGCCCGAACGGCAAGTTCTACTCGCCGGGTGACACGCTGACGCTCACCAACCCGCGCACCGGAGAGTCGGCCAA
>DATGFB010000143.1:0-2398 GCA_035309605.1 Jatrophihabitantaceae bacterium | reverse complement strand
TTGCGCAGCAACCCGGCGGAGGCGAACACGAGCGAGCCCGTGCACACGCTCGTCAGCAGCGTGCCCTTCGCCTGCATATCGCGCAGTGCGGCATGCATCGGCTCGTCCGCCGACAGCAACCGGCGGGTGCCGACACCGCCGGGCAGCACGAACACGTCCAGCGGACCTACGTCGTGCAGGGTGTACTGCGGAACGAGCTGCAGCCCTTTGGCGCACGTCACAGCCTCGAGCGACGGCCCGACGAGCACGACGTCCCAGCCGTCCGGCGCTACCTCGCGTGCCCAGAAGGCGAGCACTTCCCACGGGCCGACGACGTCGAGCTCTTCTGCATCCGGGAAGACGGCGATGGCGATGCGCATGAGGTCACACTAGGGACGCGGCCCCGCCGACTCGTAGTGGTTTACCCCGTGAAATCCTGGGGTTCACGAGACCAGGGTCATATTGCTACTGGTCAGTAACATAGGCAGAGTATTGCGAGAATATGTCGCGCGGGCCGCCCGGCGGGCTGCGCGAACCCGGGCTGGCTAACGAGCCGCGGGACTCCGACTGGAAGGTCAGCGACCGAGCATGAACATCGTCGTGCTGATGAAGCAGGTGCCCGACACCGAGGCAGAGCGCAAGCTCAGCTCGGCCGACAACACCGTCGATCGTGCATCCGTCGACCCGGTGATCAACTACATCGACGAGTTCGCGATCGAGGAGGGCCTGCGACTCAAGGAGGCGCACGACGGCGAGGTCACGATCCTCACCGTCGGTCCCGAGCGCGCCACCGAGTCGATTCGCAAGGCGCTGTCGATGGGTGCGGACAAGGCGCTGCACGTTTCGGACGAGGCGCTGCACGGCTCGGACGCCATCCAGACCGCGAAGGTGATCGCCAAGGCACTCGGCACGATCGAGTGGGACGTCGTGATCGCGGGCTCGGAGGCCACCGACTCGCGCATGGCGGTCGTGCCCGCCCTCGTCGCCGAGGCGCTGGGTGCACCGCAGCTGTCGCTCGCCCGCAAGGTGGCCGTCGACGGTTCGACGGTCACGATCGAGCGCGTCACCGACACCGGCTACGAGAAGATCGAGGCGGCGACGCCTGCCGTGATCAGCGTCGTCGAGAAGATCAACGACCCGCGCTACCCGTCGTTCAAGGGCATCATGGCCGCGAAGAGCAAGCCGATCGACGTCAAGTCGCTGGCCGACCTGGGCCTCGACGCGGGCGAGGTCGGCCTCGCGAACGCGACCACGCAGGTCACGTCCTTCGAGAACGCGCCGCCGCGCGCTGCCGGTCAGACCGTCAAGGACGAGGGGAACGGCGGCGTGCAGATCGCCGACTTCCTGGCGTCCAAGAAGCTCATCTGACCGCGGCCGCGACGAAACCTAGGAGACAGACCAATGGCTGAAGTACTTGTCCTCGTCGACTCGGCCGACGGCACGGTGAAGAAGTCGACGCTCGAACTGCTCACCGCCGCGCGCTCGATCGGCGAGCCGGCGGCAGTGGTCGTCGGTGCGCCGGGCACCGCCGGGCCGTTGAAGGCGCAGCTCGCCGAATACGGCGCGGCGAAGGTGTACGTCGCCGAGAGCGACGACATCGCGAACTACTCCGTCGCGCCGAAGGCCGAGGCGCTCGCCGCGGTCGTCCAGCAGGCCTCGCCGGCGGCGGTACTGATCCCGGCCACGCCGGAGAACAAGGAAGTCGCCGCGCGGCTCGCGTTCAAGATCGGTTCCGGCGTGCTGACCGATGCCGTCTCGGTGGACGCCGACGGCGCCACGCAGAGCATCTTCGGCGGTGGCGTCACCGTGCAGTCCAAGGTGGCGACGGGCGTGCCGGTCGTGACCGTGCGGCCGAACTCGTTCGCGCCGGAGCCCGCGTCGGGCGCGGCCGAGGAAGTCACGGTCAGCGTCACGATCAGCGATGCGGCCAAGGGCGCCAAGATCGTCGACCGAGTGGTCGAGGAGAAGGGCTCGCGTCCGCAGCTCGCCGACGCGTCGGTCGTGGTGTCCGGTGGACGCGGCATCGGCAACGCGGACAACTTCAAGATCATCGAGAACCTGGCCGACACGCTGGGCGCGGCGGTCGGTGCGTCGCGCGCGGTCGTCGACGCCGGCTGGGTCGACCACACGATGCAGGTCGGGCAGACCGGTGTCACCGTGTCGCCGCAGCTCTACATCGCGGTCGGCATCTCCGGTGCGATCCAGCACCGCGCTGGCATGCAAACGTCCAAGACGATCGTCGCGATCAACAAGGACCCCGAAGCCCCGATCTTCGAGCTCGCCGACTTCGGCGTGGTGGGCGACCTGTTCACCGTGGCCCCCCAGCTGACCGAAGAGATCTCGAAGCGCAAGGGCTGAGCCCCGTCCACTCGGCGTGACCAACCGGATTGTGACGCCTCGGTCGTAGACTCTTCAACGA
>DATGFB010000142.1:0-4494 GCA_035309605.1 Jatrophihabitantaceae bacterium | reverse complement strand
GCCGAATGACGTCGTGTTCCTGTCCGGCGACCGCGCGTTCCGGCAGCAGGACGTCAAACATCGCGTCGACAGCGTCGTCAAGGGCCTGATCGCGGTCGGCATCCGGCACGGCGACCGCGTCGGTGTACTGATGCAGACCCGTCCGAGTGCGTTCTCCGTCGTCGCCGCGCTGAGCCGGCTCGGTGCGACGGCCGTCCTGCTGCGTCCCGACGGATCGATCCCGTCCGAAGCAGAGCTCGGCACCATCACGTGGGTCGTCTCCGACCCTGACAACGTCGAGCGCCACAGCGAGCTCGACGGCGTGACGTGGTGCGTGCTCGGCGGCGGTGCGCCGGACGCACCGGTCGCCGACGGTGCGACGCCGCGCGAACTGCCGCCCGACGTCATCGACATGGAGCGCATCGACCCTGATGCGGTCGAGGTGCCCGCGTGGTACCGCGCGAATCCGCATCGCGCGGGCGACGTCGCGTTCGTGCTGTTCACCGGCGAGGGTGCGTCGCTTCGGGCAGTCACGATCACGAACCGTCGCTGGGCGCTGTCCGCGCTCGGCACCGCGTCCGCCGCCGCGCTCAAGCCGGGCGACACCGTGTACAGCACGACACCGATCCATCACTCGTCCGCGCTGCTGATGAGCGTCGGCGGTGCGGTGGCCGGCGGCGCGCGATTCGCCATGGGCACCTCCGACGACCCGCAGCTCTTCTGGGACGAGGTACGCCGCTACGGCGCGACGCACGTCTCGTACACCTGGACGTCGTTGCGGACGGTGACCATGGCGCCACCCAATCCCGCCGAGCAGCATCACCCGATCAAGTTGTTCATGGGTTCGGGCATGCCGCGCAATCTCTGGCGACGCGTTGCCGAGCGCTTCGCTCCGGCGCGGGTGCTCGAGTTCTACGCCTCGGCCGAGGGCGAGACGATCCTCGCAAACCTGAAAGGCACGCCGATCGGATCGATGGGCCGCCCGCTTCCCGGCACCGCGGACGTGCGCGTGGCGAAGTTCGACCGGCGCACTCGCGCCCTCATGCTCGGCGACAGCGGGCTGGCCGGCGAGGCGGACGTGGACGAGGTGGGGCTGCTGCTCGCGCGCGTCGACCCGTCCGATTCGACGACCGGCCTGCCGATGCGCGGCGTCTTCGAACCCGGTGACGCCTGGCGCTCGACCGGCGACCTGTTCCTGCGTGACGAACACGGCGATCTGTGGCTGGTAGACCCCGTGTCGGCGATCGTCGACACCGCCCGCGGGCCGGTGCTGCCGGCGGGCGCGCGCGCGTCGCTCGGCTCGATCCCGGCGGTCGACCTGCAGGTGTCCTACGGCGTCCGCGACGGCGCGCACGACGTGCTCGTCTCGTCGGTCACCGTGTCTCCCGGCCTCGAGCTGACCGCGAGCGAGCTCGACCGCGCCTTCGACCGGCTGCCGCCGAAGCACCGGCCCGTCTACATCCAGGTCGTGCCGTCGATACCGGTCACGACGTGGCATCGGCCGGTCTGGGCGTCCCTGCAGAGGGCCGGCATTCCCAAGCCCGGCCGCGGCCGCCAGGTCTGGCAGCTGGACGACTCGGGCCACTACATCGCCCGTTGACGCAACATCCGGGCGCCCTGCGCTGTCTACTACTGCGTGGAGGCGCTCGTGGACGTCGAACTCGGCTTCGCCGATTTCGTGCGGATGCACACGGCTGCGCTGCTGCGCACGGCCTATCTGCTCACGGGCGACGCCGGCGCGGCGGAGGAGCTCGTGCAGGACACGCTCGTGCGGCTGTATCCGAAGTGGGACCGGGTACAGGCGGCAGATCTGCCGCTGGCCTACGTCCGGCGCAGTGTGACCAACGCGTTCGTCAACGAGCGCCGGCGCGCGTCCAGTCGCGATATCCGCTTCGAGGTCGTGCCGGAACGCATGGACATGCGCGACGTGATGGCCACGATCGCCGACCGTGACGAGCTCTGGCCGTTGCTGCAGGCGTTGCCGGCGCGGCAGCGAGCGGCGCTCGTACTTCGGTACTTCCACGACATGTCCGACGACCAGATCGCCGCGGAGCTCGAGTGCCGCGCCGGGACGGTTCGCAGCCTGATCAGCAGAGGGCTCGCGACGATGCGCCAGGCCGCCGACGAGGCGCCGGCCGCTGGGAGGCTCTCGTGAATCACGACGACTTCGAGGAGCGGCTGCGAGCGACGCTCGTCGCACACGCCGCACGCGCGCCGGAGAGCCCGCGCGTCGAGCGCCGGGTGCTCGACGACGTGCTCATCGACCGCACGCCGCGCACGTCGCGCTGGCGCACCTGGGGAGTGCCGCTCGCCGCCGCGGTCGCCGTCGCCACCGTCGCGGCGACGGTCGTCGGCGTGCAGCACTACCACCCGTCCGCGAGCCGGCACGTCACGCCGCCCGCGGGGTCGGTGACCGCGGCGCCGTCGCTGACGCCGTCGGTGTCGAACCCGGCGACTCAGCCGGCATCCACCGCGTCCGTGGCGTCCCTGCTGCCCCGCGCGGTCGGGATCAACCAGTTCACCGTCGACGACATGACCTGGGTCGGCTCGCAGGGCTGGGCGTGGGGATCGGCCAAGTGCCTCGAGCCGACGCTCGGTCAGGGCGGCCTGTGTCCCGCGATGGTGCACACGTCCGACGACGGCGCGAACTGGACCAGCATGGCCGGCCCGCCGGCGAACGTCTCGTTGCTGACGTGCGACGACCCGTGTGTGCAGAGCATCCGGTTCGCCACCGACCGGATCGGCTATGCGTTCTCCTCGACCGCGTTGTTCATGACGCGCGACGGTGGCGCCACGTGGCAGCGGCTGCCGGGCGGCGCCGTTGCATTGGAGACGCTCGACAACAACGTCATCCGCGTCAATACGCCGTGCTTCCCGGGTTGCCCACTCACGGTGCAGACTGCGCAGCTCGGCAGCACAACGTGGACGACGCGGACGTTGCCCGGGTCGATCCCGGGGATGGACTCTGGCGTCTCGCTCGTTCGGGTGAGCGGCGCCGCGTATCTCGCGGTGTACGGTCACCCGGCCGGCGGCGCCGGATCGGCGACGTCCGCGCTGTTCATCTCCACTGACGACGGCATGTCGTGGACGAATCATGGCGAGCCGTGCCCGCAGACCGGTGGCGGTGCCGCGGGCAACGAGGTCGACACGACGGCGATCGCCGCGGGCGGCGGTTGGCTCGTGGCCGTCTGCACGCCGCGAGGTGGGGCGAACTCCTTCGTGATCTCGTCCGGCAACGGCGGCGCGGACTGGCACACGGGGACGAACACGTTGACCGGCGCCGGCAATCTGCCGATCGCCGTCGCTCCCCATGCGGTGCTCGTCGTCACGACCGACGGGCTGTACCGATCGACGGACGTCGGCGACACGTGGCAGAAGGTCGACGTGCCGCGGCTCGGGTCGGCGAGGTGGCTGGGATTCGAGTCGCTGACCGACGGCCGGGTCGTCAACGACCTCGGCGACACGATCTGGACGACCCGCGACGCCGGCGCCACCTGGAAGGCCTTCACCTTCCCGTCCTGACGATTCGGGAGTGTTCTGCCCGGAATCCGGGCAATAACCTCCGGAATGTCAGGCGGCGGATCGGATCGTCGCGAGGACGTACTGAGGTCGCTCAGTCAGATCGGCCCACGTGAACCGAAGCACCTTCCAGCCGAGGTTGATCAACAAGTTCTGGCGTTGCCGATCACGCTGGAATCGCGCTACGTCGGAGTGGTATGCCCAACCGTCGACTTCGAGCGCGATCCGCCATTCGACGAACGCGACGTCGATTACCGCGATGAGCTCGCCGTTGCTCCAGACGGCGTAATTCGCGGTCCAGCCCGTGATCCCGGCGCGGCGAAGCAGCCGATGTAGGTGGCGTTCCGACACTGCCGCTGCATTGTCGGACGTGGCTGCGAGCAGCCGACGCAGCGTCGCATTGCCACGCCGGCAGGGCAGCTCGTCGAGCCGGTGCGCGATCTCGGCGCGTGTCAGCCAGCCGCGTTGCAGCGCGCGATCAGCGAGCGGCAGCGCGTCCCGGTACGAAATGTCGCCGACGTGATCCATCAGCGACCACGACGCGATCGTCGCCGGAAGTCCGTCCCGGCGAGTCACCTTGGCTCGAGGCGTGAACGTTCGACGCAGTTGCACACCTGGTGGCGGCGTGATGCGGCGTGTCTCCTCGACGATCACCTGGATTCGGACCGGTTGGTCGGCCATTCCCCAGAGATGCGCCGCGGTGCCGAAGCCGAGCATTCCGTCGGTGGCCAGCACCGCGCCCCAAAGTCGAGCCGAGTAGGTGAGCGGTGCCCCGCGCACGAGGAACACACCGCGATGGATGACCTCCAGGGCATCGGAAGCGAGCAAGCGGGAAATCGCGCTGTCGGAAAGTCCGACGGTGCGCAGTTTCCGACGCGACACCGCGCCGCCCTGCCGTCGAGCTCAGTGAGCCCAATCCACGGGCCGCATGATGCCGGGTGAGAGGCGGCAGGCGTCTGCGCCGTCCACAGGCTCGGATCCCGGAGGGTTCGGCCC
>DATGFB010000141.1:0-3280 GCA_035309605.1 Jatrophihabitantaceae bacterium | reverse complement strand
CTTCGGAGAACACACCGGCTTTCGGCGTGCCGACACTGGTCACGTCACCGACTGCGTAGACGTTCTCGAACGACGTTTCCAGTGTGTAGGGGTCGACCGGGATCCATCCGTCGACGCTCAGGCCGGACTCCGCGACCACCGCAGGCACCCGGTGCACCGGCACGCCGAGGAACAAGTCGTAGGGCATGTCGCCGCCGGCTGCGAACGTCGCGACCTTGCGGCTCGGGTCGAGCGAGGTAACGACCCGGCTGCCGTGCCATTCGATGCCCCGCTCGGCGAACGCGTTCAGCAATGCCTCCGACGCCGCGGGTGACGGCGGGATCGGCGCCGGGAGCGGCATGACGAGCGCGATCTCGCACGCGCTGCGCACGCCTCGGTCGCGGAGGAACTGGTCCATCAGCAACGCGGTTTCGCTCGGTGCCGGTGGGCATTTGAACGGTGTCGACGTCACCCCCACGACGACGCGCCCGCGGTCGAATCCATCTAGCACGTCACGCAATGCGAACGCACCATGCTCGGTGTAGAACTCGTATCCGCCGTCGAGCAACCCAGGCGTCGCTTCCGGGTGCAGCTGCGCGCCGAGAGCGACGACCAAGATGTCCGCGTCGAAGGTGCCGGCATCGGTGTCGACGCGGCGGGCCGCAGGATCGATCGCGCGCACCGTCGTCTGCACGAATCGCACGCCCGGCTTGTCGAAACCGGAATAGCGATTCAGCACCGCGTCGGCGGTGGTGCGGCCGAACATCACGTCCAGCTTCGCGAAACCGAATACGAAGCCGTCGTTCTTGTCGATCAGCACGACATCGATCGCGTCACCGAACGCCGCGGACAACCGCGTGCAGAGTTCGAGGCCGCCGAAACCCGCTCCTAGTACGACCACGCGCATGGCGGAACGCTAGCGTGCGCGCACGGGCGGTGCGACTACTTGCGCCAGGCGGTCTTGCGCCGGTAGGCGTCCCAGATCAGCCCGCCGACGATCGCCGCGGCGAACAGCAGCAGCCAGAACGTGCCCGAGCGGTTGTAGTGCGTGGCCGTGGTCAACAGCACCAGGATGATCGCCGTGATCCAGCCCGCGACCCGCGACGCGCGTCCCCAATCGCCGTGCCAGCCCCAGTCGGATGCGTGCTCGTCCGGATGATCGGCTTTGTAGTCGTCGGGCAGGACGAGGTCGTCGGGCTCGCTGTGCGGGTCGAGGGCCACGGCTGCGCGCTCCTGTCGGATCAGCGGACGGCGGTGCTGTGCCGAAATCGGACGCCGTCATTCTCGCATTAGGGTCGGGGCATGCGTATCACCGGCCTGGGCCATGCCAGCGTGCTCATCGAGAGCGCGCACGGCACCGTCCTGACCGATCCGTGGGTCAACCCCGCCTACTTCGGCTCGTGGTTTCCGTTCCCTGACAACTCGCAACTCGACTGGGACCGCATCGGGCAGGTCGACTACCTCTTCGTCAGTCACCTGCATCGCGATCACTTCGATGCCGAGAACCTCCGCAAGCACATCAGCAAGAAAGCCACGGTGCTCTTGCCCGAGTATCCGACCACCGAACTCGAGGACCAGCTGCGCGAGGTCGGCTTCACGTCATTCGTGCAGCCGGTCAGCGGTGAGCCGATCGAGCTCGACGGGCTGCACGTGATGATCCAGGCCCTGACGTCTCCGACAGACGGCCCGATCGGCGACTCGTCGCTGTGGCTCTACGACGGCGCGCACCGCGTGCTCAACCAGAACGACGCCCGTCCGTCCGATCTCGAGGCGTTCACCGAACTCGGCCCGATCGACGCCTATCTCGTCCAGTTCTCCGGTGCGATCTGGTTTCCGATGGTGTACGAGCTGCCCGAGCGTGCGAAGCAGGCGCTCGGCCTGTCGAAGCGCGAGCGACAGTTCGACCGCACGCTGCGCTACATCGAGGAGGCCGGCGCCCGGTTCGTGTTCCCGACGGCGGGTCCGCCGTGCTTCCTCGACGAGGAGCTCTGGGGCTTCAACGACATCCACGGCGACGAGGCGAACATCTTTCCGGACCAGACCGTGTACCTGGATTGGCTGACGGCGCGGGGGCACGACGAAGGCCGGCTGCTGCTGCCCGGTTCGGTTGCCGACCTCGACGTTGCGGACTGTCCGGTCAGGCATCCGTACGACCCGGCGACGATCTTCGCGTCCGACGAGACGAAGACGGCGTACCTGCGCGGCATGCAGGCGCGCCGCATGCCCCAGGTCGAGGCGATGAAAGCGACATGGGCGCATCCCGAGGTCGACATCCTCGCGGAGCTGGCCGAATGGCTCACCCCGTTGCTCGAAGAAGCCGACCACATCGCGGCAGGCATCGACGGCGGAGTGCGGTTCACCGCCGAGGACGCCGAACGTGGCGACGTCGACATCCTGCTCGACTTCGTCGCGCGCGAGGTGCGTGCGTACGCGGGCGAGAAGGTGCGCTACCGGTTCCGCACGCGGCGGGCGTACCTGGAGAAGTTGATCGCGGAACACGAGATCGACTGGGTCAACTCGCTGTTCTTGTCCTGCCGCTTCTCGGCGCAGCGCGTCGGCCCGTACAACGAGTTCGTCTACGTGTTCTTCAAGTGCCTGTCCGAGGAGCGGCTCAACTACGCCGAGGGCTGGTTCGTCGAGCAGAACGCCGCGGAGGCCGCGGAGTCGTTCGTGCTCGACGGGTGGGAGATGCAGAAGCGCTGCCCACACCTCAAGGCCGACCTGTCGCGATTCGGGTCCGTCGAGGACGGCGTGCTCACCTGCCAGATGCACGGCTGGAAGTGGCGCCTTGCAGACGGCAAGTGCCTGACGTCGGTCGGGCACCCGATCCGCAGCGCGCCGGTGACCGAGTCAGCTGTCAGCGGCGGGTAGCCGCCTTGGGTAGGGCCGGCGGGATTCGAACCCGCACTGGCACGGACCTAAACCGTGTGCCTCTCCCTTTGGGCTACGGCCCCACGCAAGAGCGTAGCTACATGGCGAGGTCGCGCTTGAGTTTGTCGACGTGTCCGGTCGCTTTGACGTTGTACTGGGCGGCCTCGATCTTGCCCTTCTCGTCGACGACGAACGTCGAGCGGATCACGCCCGTGACGGTCTTGCCGTACATCAGCTTCTCGCCGTACGCGCCGTAGGCCTCGAGCACCTCGCGCGACGGGTCGGACAGGAGCGGGAACGTCAGTTTCTCCGTGTCGCGGAACTTCGCCAGCTTCTCCGGCTTGTCCGGCGAGATGCCGACGACGGCGAATCCGGCGCGGTCGAATTCGCGCAGGTTGTCGCGGAAGTCGCACGCCTGCTTGGTGCAGCC